>CAYHFH010000028.1:0-9958 GCA_964355865.1 uncultured Gammaproteobacteria bacterium | reverse complement strand
CCCCTGCGGGACGGCGTCATCAGCGACTTTGATGCGGCGGCGGCACTTCTGACCCACTACATCCGTTTGGTCCATGAATCCCCCAAGAATCCGTTTTTGCCAAAAATCCCCCGGCCCAAAGTCGTCATCGGCATCCCATCGGGAGTCACGGAGGTCGAACGACGAGCTGTCCAGGAGGCGGCGATTATGGCCGGCGCCCGAACAGCATTCCTCATCGAGGAACCGATGGCTGCGGCGATAGGCGCGGGTCTCCCTATCCAGGAAAGCCAGGGGACCTTCATCTGCGACATCGGCGGCGGAACGAGCGAAATTGCCGTCCTTTCTCTGGGAGGCATCGTCGTCAACCGGAGTATCAGGGTCGCCGGCGACGAAATGGATGAGGCGATTACCAACTTTATGCGACTCAAACACTCGCTCCTCATCGGCGAGCAAACGGCCGAGGAAATAAAAATCACGATCGGCTCGGCGTATCCCACGGATAAAGGCGACCGCGTGACGGTTGTACGCGGCCGGGATATCGAAACCGGACTCCCCAAATCGGTCCGCGTGAGTGAATCGGAAATACGGGAAGCATTGGCTTCTGTCGTCCACCAAATCATCGAGGCCATTAGCGAGACGATAGAGGAGACCCCACCGGAGTTGGTCGGGGACATCATCGAACACGGTATCATCCTGGCCGGCGGAGGATCGATGCTTCTGGGCATCGACCGGTTGATTGCTAATGAACTCAAAATGCCCGTCTGGATTACCGAAGATCCGCAGACGGCAGTCGCCCGCGGAGCAGGGAAGCTTTTAACGGACGATGTGTTACTACGTAAGGTACGGGTCGCTGCGAGAAGAGTATGATGTATGACGTAGGACGTATGACGTAGGACATAAGACGTAAGACGTATGATAAAAACCGTTCATAAAACATTCTCTTTTCTTACGTCATCAGTCCTACATCCTACATCCATTGGCCTCTTCATCTCCCTTGTTCTCGATCCCATGTGGGTCATGGGAGGAATCACGATCGCCGGAGCATACCGGTATGGTTTGCGCGAGACGAATTTTTGGCGATTTGCGCTGATTGTGGCGCTCGTCATGGTATTGCCCCAACTCATACTCCGCCTTATATTTTCCCAAAGGAATCAGTCCAGCGGGTGGGATATCAAAACGCTCAAACACCGCCCGCTCGTCATTGGCGTATTACTGATTTTTGGAATACTGCATATCATCCTCGCTCGCACATACGGAAATGAACACCTGATGCAACTCTTTCTCCTGTATGAACTGTGGCTTTTGGGCTTTTGCCTCGTTTCTTTGATATGGAAAATGTCCGGACACGCGGGCGGTATGGCATTGGCCACAGGACTCATGATCCTCTGGTATGGGTGGACCTGGTGGCCAATCCTACTCCTCGTCCCGCTTATGGGATGGGCAAGAGTGGTGACGAGGGATCATACCGTGGCACAGGTGATTTGGGGTTCTTTGTATTCATTCGTCATGGTGCTGGTTTATACATTTTATATGTGACCTTCGAATTACGAATTACGAAGTACGAATATCGCTTGGATTCATAATTCATAATTCCTAATTCATAATTCCAACATGAAACTCGGACAAGCATTCTCCGATTCGGTGATCATTGAGGCCAAAACCGCAAGCCGCGTAGGAAAAATCTCCCCACGCGCTTGGTGGCTTGGGGCCGGACGGGCACTCCTTTTTACAACCATTCTTCTTGCAGCCCTTTTTGCCCTGGGTTGGAGACTCTTTGATCTGACCATCATCCATGGATATGAATTCCGTGCACTTTCCGACGGCAACCGGACCCGTGAGCTGATCCGGCACGCCCCCCGGGGCAAATTGCTTGACCGGACCGGGAGGGAGCTCGCGGGGAACACGCCCACGTACCGGTTAATTTTACCGTGTACGACGAGTTCCGCTGACCAATGTACGAAAATAATCGATGCCGCGACTCGCACCAAACTCGTAAAACAGGGATTGCCTCAGGGCGCCTATATCGAAGATGATTTTACCCGCGAGTATCCTGCCGGGCCAGCCACCAGCCATGTCGTTGGGTACACCGGGGAAATCAGTGACAAGGAACTGGCTGACCCCTATTACAAACTCCGCGGGTACCGTCCCGGCGACCGGATTGGCCGGATGGGTGCCGAGGCAGTGTTTGAAGACCGCCTGCGGGGACGAGATGGACGGGAACTCGTGGAAATCAACGCGAGCGGCGCCGTCACCCGGACCCTCGGCCGGGTGGAAGACGTGCCGGGAGAAGATATTTCGCTTTCCATTGACCGAAGTCTGGCGACTGCCGCCCAAGCCGCGTTTCCCGCAGATCAAAAAGGCGCAATTATTGTCTCCCGCCCAGGTACCGGCGAGATATTGGCGTTACTCACGAATCCAACGTTTGACGCAAATATATTTTCCCAATCGCTTTCCCGCGACAGTTATGACACGCTTTTTGATGATCCAGCGCTTCCGATGTTTAATCGGGCTATAGGCGGCACCTACCCACCGGGATCTGTTTTTAAAATCATTACATCGATCGCGGGATTAGAGGAGAAGGTCATTACCGAGAAGACTCTTTTTGAAGATACCGGAGAAGTCGTCATTGGACCGTTTAAATTTGCCAACTGGTATTTTACGAAATATGGGAAGACGGAAGGACTGGTGGACCTCGTCAAAGCAATAGCGCGCAGCAATGATGTATTTTTTTATAAAGCAGGCGAGGCCATTGGGATAACGAATCTTTCGGCATGGGGCAAACGTCTAGGTCTGGGTTCTCCGCTCGGGATAGAAATCCCCGGGGAGGCGGCTGGCCTCATGCCCAATCCTACATGGAAACTCTTACGGTTTGATAGTCCGGAGGATAAACTTAAACGCAATGATCAATGGTATCTGGGCGACACATACCACGTCAGTATCGGTCAGGGATATATATTAACGACACCACTGCAGGCAAATACCTGGACGAATGTTGTAGCTAATGGAGGAAAACTGTGCCGGCCGACAATAGTAAAACAGCTCTCAGCGAACAGCTCTCAGCGAACAGCCAATTGCAAAGATCTTGGTTTAAAAAAAGAAACCATACGATTGATTACAGAGGGAATGAAACGGGTGTGTGAGACAGGAGGGACCGGATGGCCACTCTTTAATTTTAACGTCAAAAGTCAAAAGTCTAAAGTCCAAAGTGATCAAAGCGTTGTGACTGACAATTCTGACGTACTTATTCCTCTTGCCTGTAAAACGGGAACCGCTGAATACGGGGATCCCGACAACAAAACACATGCGTGGTTTACCGCATATGCTCCACTAAAAGATCCGGAATTATCCGTGACGGTACTCGTCGAAGGAGCTGGGGAGGGAAGCGACCACGCCGCGCCTATTGCCAAAAAAATATTGGAGGAGTGGTTTTCACGATAAACCCTTAGCCTTAAAAGGCGAGGCCCTTTAAGGCTAGTGGCGTGAAATATTATGGAACAAGATAAAAAGTATTGGGTGGCGTTTAGTGTGTTCCCTGGTATCGGACCCGTGCGTTTTAAACTGTTACGCGACTATTTTGGCAATGTCGAGGCTGCGTGGAACTCAAGTCTCAACGATCTTCGGACGATCCACCTTGGAGACAAACTGATAGACGAATTCATAGCATTCCGCGAAAAATTTCCGATAGATGAGTATCTTACTGAACTGGGCAAACACCATATCCACGTGTTGACCGTCGATGATCCGCGTTATCCGAAGCGGCTTAAAGAGATTCCGGATGCGCCGTTTCTGCTCTACGTCAAATCTAAACCCGGTCAGGTAAAATTGAATTTAGACCGGACTATCGCCGTTGTCGGAACCCGAAGGGTTACCCACTATGGAGAAGACGTCACCAAAAAAATTGTTGAAGGCCTCGTCAGGTATGGCTTTACGATCGTCTCTGGCATGGCCTATGGTGTAGACGCCGTTGCCCATCAAACCGCGATAGACTGTGGGGGCAAAACCATTGCCGTTCTTGGATGCGGTATTGACATTATCGCTCCGCCAAGTAATGCTAGATTGTATCGTGCGATCGGCGAGGAAGGGGGTGGGGCGATCGTGTCCGAGATGCCTTTGGGTTTGCGGCCGAATAAAGGACTGTTCCCGGCGAGAAACCGGATCATCAGCGGCTTATCCATGGGAGTAGTGGTCACGGAAGGCGCCGATGACAGTGGGGCACTCATCACTGCCCGAAATGCTGTAGAGCAGGGGAGAGATGTATTTGCCATCCCCGGTCCAATCACGAGTCCGTATAGTCGGGGACCGGCGAGTCTTATCAAAAAGGGAGCGAAGCTGGTCGAACGAGTGGAGGATATATTGGAGGAACTAGGTATCAATCCGACAAATCAGACAAATCCGACAAATTTGACCAATTACAAACCAGAATCTAAAGAGGAACAAATAGTAATAGATTATTTACAAAAAGAACCGAAGCATATTGATGAACTTATCCGCGCAACCGGCTTGACCACATCCATCGCGACTGCTAGTATCACCATTCTTGAAATGAAGCATGTGATACGGGATTATGGAGAAAAAATATACGGATTATGCAATTAATTATCGTTGAATCACCCACGAAAGCCCGTACGCTTACCCGCTTTTTAAGCGACAAGGGAGACTATCGCATTGAAGCCACGATGGGGCACATACGCGATTTGCCAAAGGCCACGCTTGGGGTCGATCTAGAACATGATTTTGCCCCAAGCTACATCATTCCCAAAGACCGCCAAAAGCGCGTTGGCGAGCTCAAAGCGTTGGCCGCCAAAGCGGACTCGGTGATCCTCGCGACAGACCCGGACCGGGAAGGAGAAGCGATTGCCTGGCACACGGCATCCGTCTTGACGGATGCAAGTCAAAAGTCAAAAGTAAAAAGTCAAAAGTCAAAAATGAATCCTTCGAGTCTCAAGCGAATAGTGTTTCACGAAATCACCGAGTCAGCGGTACAGGAAGCGATCGGTCATCCTCGGGAGATTGATCTCAAACTCGTGGATGCCCAACAAGCCCGTAGGGTCCTGGACCGGTTGGTCGGATATAAACTTTCTCCTCTTCTTTGGCAAAAACTGTCCCGCCGGTGGCTTTCCGCGGGACGCGTCCAATCGGTTGCGGTCCGGCTCATTGTAGAACGGGAGAGGGAAATCGAAAAATTTGGGAAAGAAGAATTTTGGATGATTGAAGGAACATTCAATACTACAAATACTATAAATACCATACAAACCCATCTCATTTCCAAAGAGGGAATGAAGTATGAAAAAACACTTTCGTATGATCTTTTTGACGGCAAGTATACGACCACCAGTTCGTCAATAGACAATAAACAAAAAGCGGAAAACATTATTACGGACCTTCAAACTCCCTACAAGGTCTCAGCAGTCGATAGGAAGGAAATCCGACGAAGCCCGCCCCCGCCTTACACCACGAGCACGCTCCAACAGGATGCAGGGCGGCGGTTAGGGTTTTCAGCCAAACGCACGATGCAACTTGCACAAAAATTATATGAAGAAGGCATAATTACCTACCATCGGACGGACAGTGTCAACCTAGCGGAAAAATTTATAAGTGAGGCACGAGCGTACATCGGACTCACCTATGGAGCCCCCTACTCCCCGGAGAAGCCACGCCGCTACCAAACCAAATCCAAACTTGCCCAGGAAGCGCATGAGGCAATCAGACCGACGAATGCCAGCGTCCTGAGTAGTCAATTTACCCAGCACTCCCAAGACATGAACCGCGATCACATACGGCTCTACGATCTTATTTGGAAACGGGCTATCGCCTGCCAGGCCAGCGAGGCAGTGTTTGATTCGACAACGATCAAAATCGCAAGCCGCAATGATTATCTGTTCGAAGTACAGGGATCGGTCATCAAGTTTGACGGCTATCTCATCGTGCTCGGCCGCGATTCAGATGGGGAAACGCAACTCCCGCGCGTGGCGGTCGGAGATGTCGTTACGCTCCAGTCCACGACTCCTTCCGAACATTTCACCATGCCCCCGCCACGATATAGCGAGGCGACACTCGTCAAAGCGCTCGAAGAGGCAGGAATAGGACGCCCAAGTACATACGCCCCGATTATCTCAACCATTCAGGAACGCATGTATATCGAGAAAGTTGATAAAAAACTGATCCCCACGGATCTCGGATTCTCCGTCACGGATTTTCTCGTGCAATATTTTCCTACCATCCTCAAGCTTCCATTTACCGCCCATATGGAAGATGAATTTGATGAGATTGCCGGAGGAATAAAGTCCTGGCAACCGGTTATCGATGACTTTTATACACCATTTGCTGCCCAGCTCGAACAAGCCTATGAAACTGCCGAAAAAGTGAAAATGCCCGTCGAAATGCTCGATGAAAAGTGTCCGGAGTGCGGGGGCGCTCTCGTCATCCGTACCGGCCGGTATGGCAAATTTATCGCCTGCAGCACGTTCCCCGCGTGTAAGTATTCCCGCCAACTCATCGAAAAAATTGATAAAAAGTGTCCACTCTGCGGGGGGGATATTATTGTCAAAAAAAGCAGAAAACGTGGCAAAACATTTTATGGATGCGGCAATTACCCGACCTGTACCTTTGCCGCTTGGAAGAAAGAGGATATCAAATGAGAAACTTAGTACATTTAGTTATTTAGAGGCTTAATAAGAAATAGATTAAGCTACTGTGCTTCAAAACTTCTAAACCTCTTGTTCAGTATGTTATACTGAACACGTATGGATGACCGCAGAAAAACAGTTGCAGCGATCACGCTCATTATTATTTTTGTCAGTCTATTGGTGCTCGTTGGACTCGTCCTCGTTACACGGAAAAAATCTCTCGTTTCCCCAGTGCCGGAAGAAGGCGCGATCCGCATAATTTTTGTGAGTCCCACGGCAACGTCTCCTGCGAAGCAGGATCTGGCTTCGCCAGAGACTCCCACACTGAAACCCAAAGCAACGGCCACGCCAAAACCAACATCGGGAACTACCGCAACTCCAACACCTACAAAGATCTCCAGCCCATCGGCGACACCGAAATCGTAACATGGAACTTATTCTTGCGTTCGATCAGCAGATGTTTCTTATCCTCAATCATCTTCCGCATGCGGGATTTTCCAATGTGCTCGCTCTGGCTATATCCGGCATTGGCACGGCAGGAATCATCTGGTTTCTCATCACCGCAGTACTTTTTATAAAAGAAGAAAAAAAGGACCACTGGTTTTTGCTTCCATTTATGGGTGCCGGCGTCACGAGTTGGGCACTCGTAGAGCTCATACTCAAGCCACTCGTGGCCCGCGTTCGACCGACTGAGCTTATGGGAGCGATCATCGTGGGATCCACAAGTCATGACTTCTCCATGCCTTCCGGCCATGCCACCATAGCGTTCGCCATGGCCACCGTGTTATCCCAAAAAGAACCGAAATGGCGATGGCTATTTTTTTCGCTTGCTATTCTCATATCACTATCCCGCATTTATTTAGGGAAGCATTATCCCCTAGACGTCATTATGGGAGGATTCATCGGAGCGGCAATTGGTTCCCTTTCTCATAGAGTTACGAATAAACATGTACAAGCTTAACGCCCAACAACTCCGCACGACCCTGCCCGACCCTGCTGTTGCTCACTCTATCAAAAAGAATCCAATCACGATTATCCTCGATAATGTCTTGGATACGTATAACGTCGGGTCAATATTCCGTCTCGCCGACGCAGTGGCTGCCGAGCGCGTCATATTATGCGGACAGACACTCACCCCGCCCAACTCACGGATTAAAAAAGCATCGATTAATACGTGGGGATGGGTGAACTGGGAATATTCATCTTCCACGAGCGAAGCGATCAAGCAAATCAAGCGTCAAGCGCCGTCAACGACTATCATTGCTGTTGAGCAGGATAGCAGGAGTAAACCGTTTGCCCAAGTCACCTATGAATTTCCCATCGCCCTCGTCGTAGGTCATGAGTCAAATGGCGTCTCCAAAGAAGTACTGGATATGGCCGATCTGATTGTCGAACTCCCGATGTGGGGGATAAACAAAAGCTTGAATGTCATGGTATCCCTCGGCATCGTCCTCTATGAGGTCACCAAACACCTCAAAAATACTTGACACCGGTATGCGCTTTATGTGACGATGTATGAGATGGATACTCTCCTTACTCCGCCGCTTACATTACTCAAACAGGCATGGTCGCTCGCATTATCCAAATCCAACCGACTCACCTATATGACTCTCGGCGCAATACCAGTGGTATTATCATTCGGATTCTCGGCAATAACCTCATATTTTATTACTACTTCTACGGACTTGGAAACGGTACTGACAAATTTTTTAAATAGCGCGGGCGTGTGGGGGGTCGTGGGGATTATTGCATTGGTCCTCATTGGAATAGTGTTCGCAGTGTTCATCGGTACGTGGTACACCGCTCTTCTTTATAAAATCTATCAGTCAACCGCACTGAATAAACCAAACTCACTATCCCTGCACCTCCATCCATCCAGATTGGTCATCTTGCGCCTATTCATAACCTCTCTGAAAGTCGGGTTGTTGGCAACATTTGGATTTCTCCTCCTTATTATTCCAGGAATCATCATAACGGTTCGTTATGCATTTGCTCCTCTCATAGCCGTAACAGAAGAAAAAGTGATGAATCCATTAGCAGAAAGCAAGCAGCTTGCTCAGGGTAGATTCTGGCAACTATTAAGAAGAAGTGTCATTCCCTTTATATTTTATAGTGTCCCTCTTTCTGTATTTCAAGCAATCCATCCCATACTCGGATCAATTTGGTCGCTATCATCACCGATATTCGGTCTCTATTTTTACTTGGTCTTCGTGGACTTCAAACGGACAGCAACGCCAATCGCATGAGCAAACGCAAGCTTCTCTTACTCCTGGCAATGTTGTTCATTTTTTGCTTTACGTTGTTTAGCCGTTTCGTCAAACTCGGCGGTATGAAAACCGCTGATTTTGCCATTACCGTTAAAGTGCAGGAACGAATTGACAATTCTTCACGTTTGCGTCTCGCGCGGTTTACCGGAGAAGTGATGGAGGGGGCCACTTTTTTTGCAAGTCCCATGGTAGCCTCAATCGGTATGCTCTTGCTCACGATGCTCAGCGCCCTCTCCCGCAAAAAGTGGCGATGGATGGCGCTTGCTATTCCGATTCTCTTTGGCCTCATGACCCTCGCGGAAATCTATGGTAAATCCGTCGTTCACCATCCGGCGCCACCGTTTTTTCTCCTCAAAAATCCGACGACGATCTTCCCGAAATATTATGTACAGGAAGATTATTCGTACCCGTCCGGGCATGCGGCGCGGGCGATATTTCTCGGCATCTCAATTTTTTCATACTTATTCTTTCACACTTCATTCTTTAAAAGAATGACCGTAAAGCTATTGATCTCGATCGGTATCATAAGTTACGTTTGTTTGATCGCTGTGAGCCGTATATACCTCGGCCATCATTGGGCTTCTGATGTCATCGCGGGGTTATTGTTGGGCGGGGGTATTGGGCTATTGACGCAGTGCATCACCCTCCCATATAATACGAAACGAGAATGAGTGACAGTGCCTAGCCATCATCAATTCAGGGTTTTCCACCGAAATCCCGCACGATGGCGGGTTTTTGTTTGCTCTCGAGGGAGATTTTGCTCCACTTGGTTTGTTCTTTGACAATCGAATGGTGATAGGAAACGTTATTTTTTTGAGAGTTTGATCCTGGCTCAGGATGAACGCTGGCGGCGTGCCTTATGCATGCAAGTCGATCGATTTTTGCGCAAGCAAACGTAGAGGCGGACGGGTGAGGATAAGCAAGGAACGTACCTCGAACTTCAGCATAGCTCGTCGAAAGACGGGGTAATGCGGAATGTGGACGCGAGTCTAAAGGGCGTAACAACCCGGTTTGAGAGCGGCCTTGTGACTATCAGCTAGTTGGTAGGGTAAAGGCCTACCAAGGCTATGACGGGTAGGGGGCGTG
>CAYHFH010000027.1:0-10070 GCA_964355865.1 uncultured Gammaproteobacteria bacterium | reverse complement strand
TCAGGAAATATGGACGCGAAAATGTCTTTTTTGGCCAGAATGAAAACGGTTATGAGGTTGATTTTGTAGTGAATAAAGAGAGTAAATTTTTATGCTTTCAGGTTTGTCTTCGCCTGACAGAAGAAAATTCAAAACGAGAGTTTGGCAATTTGGAACTTGCCAAAAAACATCTTGGAGGGAACGGAACGGTTCTCTATGTTGACAATGCTCTTCCTATTCCTTCTTCTGAACTCTCCGCCCAACCGGTGGTTGAATGGCTACTTTAGCAGCCACGACATCCCCAAAAAAAACAAATCAAGTGATGGATAAAGTGCCTGTGTTTCTCAATAATTTACATGTAAATAATAGCTCTTGAGCTCAGAATTGTCATGTTCTACTTTCACATATGGAAGTCGGCACCCGTTATAACCTGAATATATTCCTCTATATAGCATACCCTGTTGAATTGATTTTACAGTTAGTGAAGATCCAGAAATATCTATACCGTTATGAAACTTGTAGGATAACCATGGTATATGCTTAGTCGCCCATGTATTTCCATATCCTTGGTTAAACTTGATAGGACCGTTAATCGGCCAATCCCAATTACCAGAAGGATTAAATGGATCACCTTCGTTGTCACCGCACTTATATCCAGAACAGTTATCATAAGAGATATTTTTGAGGTAAGTAAAAGGATTCTCAGTCGCTCCATTTTTCTCTACAATGAAATGAACATGAGTACCGCTTGAATTACATGACTGACCACTGATAATAGATGCTATTCTATCACCAGCTTTTATTACCCCAACCCTAACTTCAACTCCACCGCCAGCAATAATACCTTTAATAGCCTGCTGTTCGGCCTCTGCTTGAGCTAGCAACTGTTGATAAACAGTCTCACTATTTTTAGTTTGCGTAAGAAGTATTTGCTTATCTTTCTTTTGACGGGTAAGTGAGGCGCTCTCCTGCTCAAGCTGTTTTTTAAGTTTTTCCTGTTCAAGTTTTTTGCCTTCACGAAGATTTTTTCTTTCTGCAAAATTATTTTGTGTCGCTTTCAATTGAAACAGGAGCGCTGCATCATGTTCTTGTATCGTGGAAATGTACTTTACCCGCGCAATAAATTCAGAGAACGAACTGCTTAACAGAAACATCCCAAATTGCGATGTATTTTTCCTCTTATATGATTCCGGTATCCGCCGGAGGACGAGTTCAGTGCGCCTCGTGAGTAGTCCCTCCAAGCGCTCTATTTCATCTGCCAGCTCACCGATTTCTGCCGTAAGTTTGGTAACTGCTGAACGGATCGTATTTATGCGAAGCGACGTCAAAGAAATCTGTGAATCGAGGAGAGAAATTTGTTTGGCCAGTGTATTTTCTTCCTGTTGGAGTTCCGAAATCTTCTTTTGCAGTTCTTCAATGGTTTTATCCTGTGCGCGCGCCGAAAAAATCGGAAGAAGCATGATGATAAAAAGCAGAATCACACATAGTCGTTTCATTGTACATTGTTAAAATTTCAAATAGCGGCCGACGGCAACCATACTCCCGATACTCCCGAGAAGAAATCCGGTCAAGGCAAGTCCCCCAAAAAATACAAATGCGGACAGCAAAAACACCACAGAAGTTGGTGCCCCTAAAACGGCGCCAATAGCCGGAATGACCCCTAAAAACGAAAGGAGAAACGGATAAAGCCAGAGCGTAAGTCCTGCGATGATGAGCCCCGCAATCCCTGCGCCAATGAGTCCATAGAGTCCTCCTTCTAAGAGAAACGGCATACGGATATACCATGGAGATGCACCCACCAGGTTGAGCACTTCCACTTCTTGTTTTTTCAGCGCGATCTTCATGCCAATGATCGTCATGACGATAAGGATTGAGTCCACCGCCAAAAGCCCGGCGAGCGACCCGCCTACCCACCGGATGGCATTGGTCCAGGAGATGAGCGTCTCCACCACATCACGCTGATAGACGACTTCTTCAACTCCTTCCGTTTTTTTAATGACTTCTTCAAGATCGGACAGGAAATTCGGCTCTGTAGCAGAAACTTCTAGCGAAGCCGGGAGGATATCGGCCGTCACCATCTCAAGGAGCAACGGATCACTTTTATTTTGCTCACGGTAAAGGGCGAGCGCGTCATCTTTGGTCAGATACTTGATGCTCACCGTTTTTCCGGTCGCCGTAAGTTCATTCTCCAATGTATGGATAACATCCTCACTCGTCTTGTCCTGAAAATAAACGGTGATCTGGGGTTTACCTTCAAAATATTTCAGAACAAAATAGGATGCGGTACTGGCCAAGAAAAAGAGCCCCACCAAAAGGAGTGTCAAAAACATCGTGAGTATCGCCGCTCCCGCCTGATAGGGCGAGCGACGCATGTGTTTGTAGGCAGTAGCAAACGCGATCATGATTTGATCCTCCTCTGGGCTTTTTTGTGAATATGGTATCTTCCTCGTGCTTCGTCACTGACAATTGCACCATGCTCGATAGTGATCGTACGTTTTTTGAGATAATTGACAATACTCGCGTTATGCGTCGCCATAACGATCGTCGTGCCAATATCGTTGATTTCCTGAAGGATATCGAGGATTTCCCATGATGTTTCCGGATCCAAATTACCGGTCGGTTCATCGGCTAATAGTACTTTTGGACCGCCAACAATTGTGCGGGCAATACTCGTCCGTTGCATCTCTCCTGCGGATAATTGTTGAGGAAAAAGAAATTTTTTCTTCGCCAGCCCAACTATATCAAGTACTTTATTGACATCACGGGAAATTTCATGCTCATCTTTCCCTAAAATTTCCAGGGCCAGTGCGACATTTTCGTATACGGTCCGGTCCGTAAGGAGCTTAAAATCCTGAAACACGACGCCGACACGCCTTCTCAAGAGATGAATAGAAGATGCGGGGAGATCGTTAATCTTCCAATCATCCAGATGAATATCTCCGGTCGTTGGGGTCATCTCACGGGTGAGAAGCTTCAAGAACGTAGTTTTTCCGGCACCGGATGGGCCAATGAGAAAAACAAATTCTCCGTCTTGAATCGTCACGGAGACATCGGAGAGCGCGTGGGTTTCCCCATAGAGCTTGGTAACGTGGTCAAATGAAATCATTCCAGAATTTCAACTTTTCCTACATCCATGAGCCAAGAGGCCTTTTTTGCGGCAAACGTCTCTCCCCAAACTTTTACTTTTTTTCCTACATACGTATCCAGATCGATGACTGATGATACGAGATACGCAGTCTGCGACGGTCCACCGTCCCGAACGAGCTTATGGGTTCCCTCGCCATTGATCCCGCCTTTTTCCATGACACCTTCCGCCGAATCTTTAAAATTCTTTGTGTCGCTCACGCCTTCAACTTTATCCGTCTTCACCATGTTGGATGATTCGTTTGGCTGTGTGTTCGTTGTTTTTGTATTTCTGGTCATGAGATATCCTGTGCCCAATCCCAACGCAATGAGCGCGATATACACGACAATAGCGGTCATGCGCATCGTTTTCTTATCCGAGGGTGAAACTGGAGAACTGGGAGTTTGTGGTACTTGAAATTTCGGTGATGTGATCATATAGAGATAGTATTACTGTTTAGGAAAATCTTTTCAAGTAGGAAGTAATAAATGCATCTAAATCTCCGTCGAGAACGCTCTCTGTATGGCTCGTTTCGTATTGCGTGCGCAGATCTTTGACCATATGATATGGATGAAGCACATACGAACGGATCTGATTGCCCCAACCGGGTGTTTTGTACGCACCTTTCATTTTTACCTCCTCTTGCCGCTGCTCTTCTTCCTGAATCGCCCAAAGTTTCGCCCGAAGCACTTTGAGAGCATACTCACGATTTTGCCCTTGATATCGCTGCGTTTGACAGGTTACGATTATGCCTGTAGGTTTATGCGTCAATCGAACGGCTGTGGAAACCTTATTGACGTTCTGCCCGCCCTTCCCGCCGGAACGGAAAAAATCCCATACCAGATCATCTTCTTTGATGACCGGACCCATGGCGATATCCACTACCGGCAACACTTCTGCCATCGCAAACGATGTTTGACGCAAATTATCGGCATTAAAAGGAGATTGGCGGACGAGCCTATGAACTCCTGCTTCAGCCTTCAGATGTCCATACGCATACGCCCCAGTCACTTGAAAGGTAATGCTTTTTATCCCCGCTTCCTCTCCCATGGTGCAGTCCAATATCTCAAATTCCCACCCTTTCCTCTCAAAATACCGTTGATACATCCGCGAAAGCATGGCGTTCCAATCCATGGCCTCTGTCCCTCCTTGACCGGAGTGCAGAGCGACAATTGCGTCTCCTCGGTCATAGATCCCAGAGAGATACACTGCGTATTCCATGCGGTCCACTTCGCGGGAGAGCTCCACCTCGTCCCCACCCTCCACCATAAGCTCAAGCATCTCCCCCTCCTCCAATTCTTTTTGGAGTACGGAGAGGAGCTTCATTTTTTTGGCCGCTGACCGCGGATCAGCCCAAAAATCCTGCTTCATACTTTCCGCTTCCAGCTCACGGATATTTTTACGTTTATCATCCAATCCTAACTTAATCACGATATCGTGGGCGCGGGCTACAAGTGTCTCATCCATGAGGCGTATTGTATCACGGTGCAAATAATTGCCAGAAGATGCCGGCCGATCCGAGGGACAACACGATGACGGTAATCCAGCCAAAAAGATTGTCAAACCAACGGTTTACCATGGTGCCCATAATCTTTTTATCGTTACACATAAAAAGAATAAGCGTCACAAGTAACGGACCGAGCATCCCGCCTAATACCTGCGAATAAAGAAGCGCTTTCATGGGAGCCACCCCGCTCACCGCGATACCTACTCCCACTACGATTGCCGCTGTAATAACGAAATAAAATCCTTTTGCTTTATTCGGACGATCCGATAGGCTTTCGCGCCAACCAAATACCTCTGCAACAGCGTACGCGGTCGATACAGCAAGTACCGGCACAGCCAGAAGCCCGGCTCCGATGATACCCACAGAAAAAAGAAGGGTTGCTCCGGATCCCGCAAGAGGCTCGAGCGCCCGCGCGGCATCGGCAGCAGTGATAAACACTGCACCATTTTTACCCGCAAGTGCTTGAGCGGAAGCAATCATAATAAAAAATGAAATAATATTACTGTATATAAATCCCGGAGCAATAAACCGGTCTTCTTGTTTGGCAACTGCCATCATTTCTTTTTTCGAATTTTTTTCTTCAGCTCCCTGTTTGGATTGCCAAAAAAATAAAAACGGCGTAATAGTGGTTCCCAAAAGTCCGACACCCGCCAAAAGATACCCCATGGAAAACTCTATATGCGGCCAAATAATTGCCTTCAACACGTCGGTCCAAACGGGACGGGAAAGAAATCCCGATACGACATATGCCAAATAGACGAACGATAACAACAGGAGATACCGTTCAATGAGACGGAAACTTTTAAATACAACGATCGCCCATATGAGAACGGCAATCGGAACAACCCACCAGACGTATGATGTCCTTGTGATCATCCCTATGACTTCAGATACTCCGGCGAGATCCGCCCCGAGCGTCGTCAGGTTGGCAACAATAAGTGTCCCGACCACAACGTAGGCGACAGCCGGGCAGTAGTGTTCTCGGATAATGAGCATGAGTCCTTTTCTTTTCACATCCCCAAGCCGGGCGCACATAGCCTGAACCGCGATGAGCATGGGGGTCGAAAGCACAAGGAGCCACAACTGATGATATCCATATTGCGCGCCTGAGATGGAGTACGTGGCAATGCCGGCCGGATCGTTATCCGCTCCACCGGCGATGATGCTCGGGATCAAACGTTTCAACGTTTTGCGCAAACGGCTTATCATAACAAGATTGGTATTACTCCTTTGGTTTGCATATCATTTCCATCACCCGGTCCTGCTGGGGAATGGGAAGCTGGTTGTATTGCTTAACAACTTGTGTAGCCACCTGATCGGATACTATTTGGGCCACTTTCTGTTCGACTGAGGACGTCACTACACCGGCAACAGACGACACTGCGTCAGAAAGATTGATCGGCGTCATATTACCCTGACTCACTCCCAGTAAATCCGCTGTGTTTTGTCCGATTTCCGTACCCAAAACCGTATTGCGCACAGACTCAAGCGCTTTTGGTTCCGGCTTGCCGGTAAACCTCGGCCAGAGCAAACTGGTGAGGGCCACAACGCCGGCACTTACGCCGGCCACAAGAACATATTTGATAATCTGCTGCATATATACCAGTATAACCCGTTGAGAAAGTTTCTTCATCCGTGATATAACAAGCTTCACATGAAGATCATCGGTATCGATCCGGGTACAGCCCGCGTAGGATGGGCGCTCATCGATGTGGTTGGATCTACCATTCGTCCGCTATCGTATGGCTGCATCACGACGCCTGCAGGACTTGCCCCGGAAACGCGCCTTCAGACCATTCACCAGGAAATTACCAAACTCCTCATCAAGGATAAACCATCCTCCCTCGCCATTGAAGATTTATTTTTTGCGTCGAACGCAAAAACAGTTATTCCGGTCGGTCAAGCCCGGGGTGTCATTCTGCTTGCGGCCTCAGAACAGAATATCCGAGTAGCTTCCTATTCACCCAGAGCCGTCAAAAGTACGATCGCAGGAGACGGGAGAGCTGATAAACGCCAGGTACTATCCATGGTCATGCGCATCCTCCACCTTGACACGCCCCCAAAACCGGATGATACTGCCGATGCCATAGCCATTGCCTTAACGCACGCATATTCGTATAAACTCAAAGGAAAAATCACATGATTGGCGCGCTCAGCGGCATTGCCCATACACCCATAGCGAATCCGCTCCTCGTCATGGTAGGAGGGGTAGGATACCGTGTGGCAGTACCCGAACATATATTGAGTGACATCCACGCCGATCAACCTGTATTTCTCTACACCCATACCCACGTACGGGAAGATGCGCTGGATCTCTATGGATTTGTCAGCCCCGAAGAACTGTCTCTTTTTACCCTCCTTATCTCAGTTTCCGGTATCGGACCAAAAACGTCGCTCACCATCGTTGACCGCGGAGCCATAGCCGTGCGGCAGGCAATTATGACCGCGGATGTATCATTTTTTACCTCCATACCGAGACTCGGGACAAAAAATGCACAAAAAATCATCATTGAGCTCAAAACAAAACTTGGGAGCATAGAAGAACTCGACCTGTCCGGCGAACATGGAGAAACGAAAGAAGTTCTGGAAGCGCTTGAATCCATGGGCTTTATCAAAAAAGAAGCATATGCTGCGCTCAAACAACTAAAAGCCCTCGACCTGACTGTCGAAGAACGGCTACGACAAGCACTGAAATTATTAAGCAAAAAATAGCTTTGTATGAAAAATGCAAAAAAAAATCTTATCAAAGATCAAGTGACCGCGAGTCCCACTCCCGAGGAGGAAAAGCTTTTGACGTCGCTGCGGGCTGCATCCTGGGATGAATTTCATGGTCAAAAGAAACTCAAGGAAACGCTCTGGATTTCGATCACCGCTGCCAAAAAACGGAAAGAGCCATTGGAGCACATCCTCCTCTACGGTCCTCCGGGACTCGGCAAAACGACGATGGCCCATCTCATTGGCCGCGAACTCGGAGTAAACGTTCGGGTCACAAGCGGTCCGGCCATAGAGCGGGCAGGAGATTTAGCATCAATCCTCACGAACCTCGAACCGCATGATATTCTTTTTATCGATGAAATCCACCGGTTAAATAAAGTGGTAGAGGAGACTATCTATCCGGCCATGGAAGATTTTGCCCTCGATATCATCATCGGCAAAGGACCGTCCGCGCGTACGCTTCGCCTCGATCTTCCGCCGTTTACGATCGTTGGCGCCACCACACGCATCGGACTTCTCTCCAATCCCCTACGTGACCGGTTTGGTGTGGTTTCGCGCCTCGCCTTCTACGAACCAGAGGAACTCAGATACATTCTCTCGCAAGCGGCCATCAAACTCAAAACAAAAATCCATGAGTCAGCATTGACGGAACTTTCCCGACGGGGCCGCGGCACCCCGAGAGTCGCTCTCCGGCTCCTCAAGCGGGTCAGGGATGTGGCCCAGGTTGAAGGCAATGGGGATATAACGGAGGCAATTCTTGCCCGATCACTTTCCATTCTCGAAGTGGATTCTATGGGCCTCGACAGCTCTGACCGGAGGCTTCTCCTGACAATCATCGATAAATTTTCGGGTGGCCCGGTAGGAATCGAGACGATCGCTTCCGCGCTTTCAGAAGACATCGGCACGGTCGAAGAAGTACTAGAGCCGTATATCATGCAAATCGGATTTCTCAAACGCACCCCACGCGGGAGAGTAGTCACTGCATCAGGATATAAACACCTGGGAAAAGCAATTCCTAAGCGCCTTCAGGAATCCCTCTTCTAAAATTTATCTATTACGAAGTAACTAAACTTCTAAGCATCTAAGCTTCTAACATGTTGGTTTCTATTTCAGCATCTCATCAATTGCTGCTTTCATCGTCTCGAAAGGTACTGCACCGGGGATGAGGTTGGTTTTTCCGGTTTTGGTATCAAGAAGGATATTGCCCGGCGTGCCCGTCACTCCCGCCTTAGACCCACCGTTCATATCATCTTTGACGTGGGAAGCATACCGGCCGCTATCCAAGCAAGCAGTAAACTTCGCTTCATTCAATCCGATTTCCACGGCAAGCGGCATAAGTTTATCGAGAGCAAACCCCGTACCATTTGAGGTGGTGCGATCATAGAGGGCATCCAGATATTTCCAGAACGCATCATTGCCTCCTAATTCATTTGCGCATTCTACGGCCTCTGCTTCTTTCTGTGCGTTGGCGTGAAATGCTAATGGATAGTGCCGATACACCCACATCACCTTACCTTTATACGCATCTATCACCTGCTGCGCCGTAGGATGGAAGCGTTTACAAAACGGACACTCGATATCCGAGTACTCGATCAGGGCTATACGGGAGATCCGGTCTCCGCGGACATGATCGTCCTTGGTGATTTTTGGTACATCCTTGGCGTCCTGCGTTGGTGGCAACACTGCCTGTGCTGCAGATCCCCCAGATGATGGTTGACCGATGACAGGAACGCTCGCGGTCGATACCCCTCCACGCTCAAGAATCTGCACTTTCGTCCAGAGCGAGCCCAATAGGAATGCACACACGATAAGAAGTATAATGACAACCGCCTGTATAACGCCGCCAATTTGTTGCACAACGATCGTGGGTTGTTCTGAAGACACTTCGTGGCGTTTGGCAACCTTCTCCATAGTCTGGTCATTGTAAGCGAGAGTAAACACCGAACACAAGAGGGTCAAACTACATCAACTATCACTGTTTTTCCACCAATGTCCCTTGCTATACCTATCGCTATGTAATTAATTTCCCGATCAGTTAAATTTTTCATGACATGTACAGCCGTTTCCGGAATAACGATAGCATCACCTTTTTTGAGTATCGCTTTCTCTTCTTCGACAGTTATCTCCACTTCTCCATCAAGAATAATAAACACTTCCTCCATCGCCTCATGATAATGACTTCTAAATGACTTATTGGGCAAAAGTGTCGACCAGTTGATCATCTGGATCCTCCCTGGGGCTATATCCGCTTGCCGTAATAATACTTGCTTCAATACGCCCGGATTTTCCGAATCTTCGTGTGACGCGGGAGTCTTTGTTATATCGTTGCTTCGTATAATCTTCATATGAATGGTATTGTATCACTCATAGAAATCATGTTATTTTCCGTGCTATGATACAAATATGGATAAAACGATGAATGGCCTATTCTTGACATCTATTTCTGCGGCATTATATGCCGTTATCACCCCACTTCTCAAAAAGGCAGGATTAAATCCATTTGCAACGATTATTGTGCAAACCGGTTTTTTGTGGTTATCGATTCTCCTCTTTTTTCTCTTTACCACGGCCTCCAAAAATCTTTCTTTCGCCGGAATCACACTACCGTTGCTAGCCCTTGCCGGTATCATTAATGCCATAGGATATTATCTTTCTATCCGATCATATTCCTATCTTCCAATATGGCAAATAAATCTCTTTTTTGCAGCAATCAGCCCGATAGCTGGAAGCATTGCTGCATACTTT
>CAYHFH010000026.1:0-10183 GCA_964355865.1 uncultured Gammaproteobacteria bacterium | reverse complement strand
TCTATACAAAGGTAACCGGCGGCTACACCGGATGGATTGAAGAAATCCCGGGTGTCAATACCCAGGGTCGCACGATCGATGAAACACGAACCAATCTCGCTGATGCGCTTACTTTAGTAGTGGAAGCGAATCGTCTTATTGCAAAGCAGGAGCTGCGCGGTAAAGATGTCATATCTGAGCCGTTTGCACTCTCAGCGTAATGAAACGAAAAGATTTAGAGCGACACCTCATACGCGAAGGGTGTCTTTTTCTTCGCGAAGGAGGACGACACAGCATTTTTTATAATCCGGTGCTCAAACGGACGTCGGCGGTACCGAGGCATAAAGAAGTTTTTGACCTCCTGGCCAAAAAAATTTGTCGCGATCTTGGAGTCGACGCACCAAAAAAATAATTTATGAAATCAGACATTCATCCTCAATGGTATCCAGCGGCCGTCGTCTCGTGCCAATGCGGCAATACGTTTACGGTAGGCGCGTCCAAACCCGAGATCAAAACGGATATCTGTGCCAAATGCCATCCGTTCTTCACGGGCGAAATGAAGTTCGTCGATGCCCTGGGCCGGGTCGAACGCTTCCAGGCCAAACAAAAAGTTGGCGCGGCGATGGCCCAAACAATCCAGGATAAGAAAAAGAAAAAGAAAGATCGCGAAGAAGCCGCCCGAAACGCCCCGAAATCCCTCAAAGAGATGTTGATGGGCTTAAAATAGTATTTATGGTTAGATGGTCGAATGGTTAGATGGTTTTAACCATATGGCCATATAACCATTTAGCCATTTTTTTATGAATCCAGATGTCGCCATCCTCGAACTCCGGCCAGGACCGGGCGGTGATGAAGCCAAGATATGGGCTGGCGATCTCCTGCGCATGTATACGCGCTATGGCACCATCTCCGGCTGGAAAGTGGAAAGTCTCGATGACCTGGTCATCCGCGTGCGCGGAACAGGTGTATTTACCAAGCTCCAGTACGAAGCCGGTACCCACCGCGTCCAACGGATCCCGTCGACCGAACGCCATGGCCGGATTCATACCTCTACCGCCACTGTGGCGGTACTTCCGGAAATTCCGGAAAGCGAAGTTTCCATACGCAATGACGACCTCGAGTGGGACTTTTTCCGATCAGGCGGCAAGGGCGGTCAAAACGTCAATAAAGTGAGTTCGGCTGTCCGACTCCGGCATACACCCACAGGGATCGTCGTCGCCTGCCAAACAGAGCGGGATCAATTTCAAAACCGCAGCGTCGCCCTCTCCATGCTTCGGGCCAAACTCTGGGAACGGGAACTCCTCGCACGGGAAGCAACGATGACCGAGCAGCGAAGTGTGATTGGTCGCGGTATGCGGGCCGAAAAAATCCGCACATACAATTATCCCCAAAACAGAGTCACCGACCACCGCATAAACAAATCCTGGCACAACCTGGAAGATGTTATGAGCGGAAAAATGCAAAAGATTTCTGAAGCGCTCTCTACTCCCCTTGGTTCCCCAACGTCACTTTGATATCTTTTTCCTTCTCATCGCGCCAGACAGTGAGAGTCACTGAGTCCCCGACTTTTTTCTTACTAATCGCTTTTGCCAAATCATTTTTGTCATCAAGTTTGAGTCCATCAATGTTGGTAATGATATCCTCGGCTTTCAACCCGGCTTTATCGGCAGGCCCGTCTTTGACCACTTCCTGCACATACGCGCCCTCCGGTATTTCATTGAGGATTGCCGTTTGACGTGGAATCATACGGTATTGCACGCCCAAAAACGGCCGGTTAAACTGGCCCGTCGCGTTAAAATTAGCGAGAGCTTCTTTGACAACATTGATGGGAAGGGCAAATCCGATATTTTGGCCCTGAGAGGACACCGCGGTGTTGACCCCTACCACATGACATGCGCTATTAAGGAGCGGTCCGCCGGAATTACCCGGATTGATCGCCGCATCCGTCTGTATGACGTTATCCAGGCGTTCCGCTGAACCCTCAAAAGGACTTCCTGCGTCTATCCCTCGGCCCACGCCGGAGATAACGCCGGTTGTAACGGTATGGCGAAACTCGCCCAACGCCGTGCCGATCGCGATTGCCATCTGGCCAACCTTTATCTTGTCCGAATCTCCCATCTCGACGGTCGGCAGCTCTCGCCCTGAGCCTGCCGAAGGGTCAATTTTTAGAATTGCCAAGTCATTACTCGGATCGCGGTATATCTTTTTAATTTCATATGTTTTGTCATCCTTCGTAATCACGCGGTACGTGGCATCGGGCATCTCGACCACGTGTTTATTGGTGACAATGAGGCCATCACTCCCCACGATGAAACCAGACCCAATATCCTGCTCGAGCTTCTGGGATTTCCCTGGTTTTCTCTGGAAAGGACTAAAGGGATCAAAGGGGTTAAATTCGAGAATATCGCCAATGCGCTTGGTCTGGGTGATACCGACCGTGACGACAGCTGGGGATACGCGATCGACGACGTCAATGACGACCGATTCCTCCGTCACCACTTTTATCTTTTCATCACCGGGGATAGTGACAGACCGGGGTGTACGGATGTTCGGAAGAGAAAATGACCAATATTTTTCTAAAAAGCGCCAATTGAGTCCAAACTGCCCGGAGCTAATGATCGCTCCAATAACAAGAAAACCCGCAGCGATACCTAATAAAAGTTTCTGAAGCTTCATGTTGTTTTTGGTCATCCCCGCGTACGCGGGGAACCAGTGTAAAATAATACAAAAAGGTCTGGATTCCCGCCGGAGCCTGTCCCGCACTTTGATGCGGGACGGGAATGACAACAGTGTCTATTTTAAAAGAAGCTCTATTGCTTTTGCAAGCTGCGCGTCGGTTGTGGCGGTATACACATCATCGAGCTTGACCTCGATATCCGGTTTGACACCAATCTTGGCAATTGTTTCCCCTTTGGGCAATAACCACTTACCCGTGGTGATATGAAGTCCCGCCCCACCACGCAGTTCCTGCGGCGTCTGGACCGATCCTTTGCCGAATGTCGTCTCGCCTACGATCGTTGCACGCTTGTAATCCCGCAGGGCCCCTGCGACAATTTCCGCCGCAGATGCACTGCCTTTGTTGACAAGGACGACGAGGGGTATATCGAGGAGCTTGCCTTGTCTGTCCACAGGATAATCCTGCTTTGTCCCGTCACTATTTTTTTGGGAGACGACCACGCCACTTTTGATAAATTCGCTCGCGATAAATACCGATCCGTCGAGATACCCCCCCGGATTATTCCGGAGGTCAAAAACGAGCCCTGCAATCGCGCCATTTGTGCGTTGACCCCCCAATATTTCATCCACAGTCTTATCCCAATCTTCATTACTATGGTCTCCAAACCGGGAAAGGCGGATATACGCGACTGTTTTGGTCGCATCAAGCTTCGCGACGCTGCTGGTTCCGGAAATTTCCGTGATCTCACTCACCTTTTTGACCCAATGTTCGACAGACGGCACGAGGATGGTTTGGCGCGTGATCGTCATATCAACGGGTTTCTGACTATTGTCGTGGAGGATATTTAATTTTACCGATGTCCCGCCGACTCCTCGGATTTTCGTCACCGCCTGTGGCACCGTCCAACCCACGGTATCCACATCATCGACTTTTAATATATAATCCCCGGGTTTGATGCCTGCCCGTTCTGCGGGAGTTCCTTTGAGAGGAGCGATGACGATAATGCGATTGTCTTTCATCCCCAGTTGCGCGCCGATTCCTTCAAATTCACCGGCCAGATCCTCTTTCACATCTTTGTTTTCTTTCGGAGGAAGGAATACGGTGTATGGATCACCCGCAGAAGCGACCATACCGGAGATAGCTCCCCACACCATCTTCTGGGTATCCAATCCGGAGGCGTCGATGTAGTAACGGAACATCCGCTGCCATACGTCCCAAAAGAGGGAAAAGTCGACGGGCGATGTATCGCTCGGAAGTTCCTGATTAATGACAACCCGTTTATCCCCGGTGACACTAATACCTGCTTTCCGTTCACCTAAATTGTAGCCGATGCCACCGGCGAGGATGAGAAACGCGGAGAGTATGACGTATTTACGGATGGAGGAAAATGGCAGGCTCGACATAAAAAATAATTGCTACGCTCTCACGACATACGGCAAGAGTGCCATAAATCGTGCTCGTTTCACTTCGCGGGTGACGGCCCGCTGATGCGTACTGCATATACCGGTCCGCGCGCGGCCCAATAGTTTCCCGCGCTCGCTTGCAAACCGGCCGATAGCCGCAACATCTTTATAATCCGGCTCGGTATCATTTTTACAAAAACCGCAGTTGGTCGGAACGGGACGTTCCTTGATCTGAAATCGATTGCTTCGTTTCATCATCATAAAGTTTAAAGTTTAAATTTTTAAGTTTTAATTAAAATGGAATATCATCCGGATTCACTTCTTCTTTGCCTTCCGGAGGCTTCGGCATTGTTTGATCATCATTTGTTTTTTTCACACTTGGTTGGGCAACACTTTGCTTTGTTCCGGTTGACGCTGACGCCGGGATAGCTGATGTGCCGGTCGCGTGCCCGACTCCGATCTCGCCACCCGCCTCTGCCACACCCCCGTCTTCTCCCGCACCCGCCGGCCGTCTCGAGTCCAAAAGAATCATGTCTTCGATCACGACTTCTGTCGTCGTCCGCTGGCTGCCGTCCTGTGCCGTCCAAGCTGCTGTCCGTAGTCTGCCCTCGACATAAATCTTCCGTCCCTTCGTGAGAAGCTGACTACAGAGTTCTGCAAGCTTATTCCAGGCGACAACCCGATGAAATTCCACTTCCTCTTTCTTTTCCCCGGCCTCTGTCGTCCAGTACCGGTTGGTGGCAAGCCCAATTGTGCACACGGCCGCCCCGCTTGGCGTATACCGGAGTTCCGGATCCCGCGTCAAATTTCCAATGAGTTCAACCTTATTTAAGCTTCGTGATGCCATGTTATTTCACCGTCAACATAAATCGCAAAAAATCCGTGCCCATGCGTGCCTCTTTTTCCAAATCCGCGGTTTTCAGTGTGCCTTCAATGGTAGCCAATACATAGATCCCTTCACTCATCTTTTTGATGGGATAAGCAAGCGTCCGCTTGCCCCAGACCGATACGGAGGTTACGACCCCACCGGCTTTAACCAATAGCTTTTTGATGAGTTCCTGAGCTTTCTTTTCCGTCACTTCCATATCCGGACGGATAATGAGCATGAGTTCGTAGGTTTGCATGATCCGCCCATGATATCACGGCTAAATATAAATCTCAATTGCCAACTTTACTGTTAACTTCCTATCTTGAACTCCACGACATCCCCATCCTGCATGACATATTCCTTGCCTTCGCTGCGCACTTTACCCGATTCACGGGCGCTCTTCCACCCATTCAGAGTCACAAAATCCGAGAAAGTCACCACGTCTGCCTTAATAAACTTCTTCTCAAAATCCGTATGGATGACACCGGCTGCCTGAGGAGCCTTCATCCCGCGGGCTATCGTCCAGGCACGTGCCTCAATGACTCCACACGTTAAAAAGGAAATAAGTCCGAGCATCTCATATGCTTTAGCAATCAACCGGTCTAAACCGGACGCTTCCAACCCCAATTCCTTGAGGTACGCCTTCTGTTCTTCTATAGAGAGACTGGCCAGTTCCGCTTCCACCTTAGCGCTGATCATTATTACGTTTTTTCCATTGAACCATTCATTGGTCGGATTGGTTAAATTGGTCGGATTGGTCATTTGACCCTCGCTCACATTTCCCACATACAAGACCGGCTTCATGGATAACAGATGAAGATCGCCAATAAGTATTTGATCATCCGGATCCGAAAGTACCTCGCGCGCGGGTTTGCCGCTATCAAGTCCGGCTTTAAGCTTGACGACCAGCTCCCACTTCTCAAAATCCTCCTTCGTGCTTTTGCCCATCGGCTTGCCCTGCGTAAAACCGAAAGGTTCCTGCTGTTTGGATAACGTCTGGAGATCAGCTAACATCAACTCCGTTTCAATAATCCCTCGGTCGCGCTCGGGATCCACGTCTCCGGCGACGTGGACGACGGACGGATCGTCAAAATACCGGATGACGTTGACGACCAGATCTACTTCGCGGATGTGGGAGAGAAATTTATTGCCGAGTCCTTCGCCTTCCGAGGCACCTTTGACCAATCCCGCGATATCGACAAATTGCACCGTCGCGGGGACGAGGGGCGGGAATTTGTCCATCTTTTCCTCATCTTTCGTAATCTCGGCAAGCTTTATTAATCGTCCATCGGGAACAGGAACAACCCCAATGTTCGGTTCAATGGTCGTAAAGGGATAATTAGCCGCCTCCGCGACTTGTTTTTTCAGAAGCGCATTAAACAGCGTGCTTTTCCCAGCATTAGGAAGACCAACTATCCCGATTTTTAAATTCATATACCTGACTAAGAATTACCTATCTCTCAACCTAGATCGGAAGTATCCGTTGAAGATTTTCATAACAGTCTGAAAACTTCTTTTCATTAAATTGGACGACACAAAATGCGCGCACCGTCACATCTGTCGTCTGCTCAACATTTACTATACCAAGGGTGTCGAAAATACATGAAGGAAAATGCTTTTTGTTCCCGGTGATGAGCAGTGGGTCTTTCTGGTACATGAGTCGTGCAGCTAAAAATAAATCCGTAAGGCTACTTTTTGTATGGAGATTTTGATGCATATAGATCCGGGATAATAGTATGGCGTTCATCTCAAGCTTGCTGAATAGTTCTTGGTGATTAGTAGCCGGAGAAAAAATATCATAAGATAAAAAAGCTCTCTTCTTCTCAAACTGTCCTGGCAAATACACATCACGTAAAAACTCAAATTCAGTAAAAGAGTCTATCACAAGAAAACTTCCACTTAAAAGACCGAGTCCTTCCTTTAAAAATATTTCATCATGATAAAACGCACTCAATATGTCACAATCAAGATAAACGTATTTGTTACGAATTATTGAAGAAAAATCAGAGGAAAATACAACACTCATGATGAACCAAAAACTTTATATCTGATATGTTCGTGCGGCCCGAGCCTCTAGTTCCTTATTTTCTCTTACAATGCGTGTTAATCCTTCTATAACGTCCTTAGTTATCTTCGGAGGTATTACTGATTTCTTTGCAGAAATTGGTCGTGCATATTCAGGCTTGATAAATTTCGGAAAATTTGTCATATTCTAACCTCCTTTTTAACCATATCACTTGTATCAACGAAAATCAATCTTTTGGATTATACCCAGGGGTGTGTTATGCTCCCACTATGGCAAAATCTGCGAAAGACATTCTGGAAGTATGCAGAGCATGTGATAATGTTCCAAAAGATTTTCCGTATGATCCGATGTATTCGGGGGGGGGTACGCGTTTTTAATCATCCGACAGATTTTCCCCTCACTGAGGAAGAAACTGAAATTGTCGGCTCCTCCCGCCGCAGAGAAAGGGCAGGATTAGGTCCGACTCTTGCAAACACGAAAGTAACAGAAAAAAATGCTCATCTCGTAGCTACAATTTTTCAGGCGGGATTGGAAGTAAATGGACAATGGAATAGTCCTACATGCTGTGCAACATGCCCAAATAAAAATGAATTTATAGAACTTTTTCTTTCTGATTCAACACCAACATAATTGATTTACCGTTTCTATCGGTATCCCGACTTTGAGATTCATAAAATTATGCCATAAAAGATAAAACGCGGCTATGATATAATCACGAACATGATCAAAATCTCCAAAGCAAATGCCATCGTGCATGGGCGCAAAGGGCTCAAGGCCAGTTACTATCAACTTCCGGAAGTACTCAACGGCACAACATTGGCCACAGCAGTCTTCACCGGTGAGCATGGAGAAAGCACCATTGGCGAACGGCCGAGAATTTATTTCGTCGTCGCGGGAAAGGGAAAATTCATCATTAACAAAGAGACGGTTCTCGCCGCATCCGGGGATGTGGTCATCATCCCGCCTAAAGCCACATATAATCTGTTTCCAATCGGTAAAAAAATTGAGATTTTCCTCATCTCGGAACTCTTATCATTATGAAAGTAATACTTCGGATGGTCACCTCGCTCAACGGCATCATTGCGAGAATTCACAATGAGGAAGATTTCATTTCCCATGACAGTTGGCTGGTGTGGCTAGAAGGCGCCCGGGCAAGCGGTTGCGTCATCTACGGAAGAAAAACCTATGAAATCATCAAAACGTGGGGACAAGAGTATCTTGATGATCTCAAAGGGATAAAGGTAATCGTCGTCTCAACAAATTCATCGTTTACGGTAGGAGAAGGATTTGATCTCGTGCATTCACCCAAAGAAGCCATGGAGAAAGCGAAGAGTTTGGGAATGAAGAGCGTCGTCGTCACCGGAGGATCAAAGATGAATAGTTCTTTTGCAAAATCAGGCCTCATCGACGAAGTCATTCTCAATGTAGAACCGGTCATCATCGGCGAAGGCATCCCGCTCTTTGATCCCGCATTTTTTGACCTGAAATTAGAATTATTATCGATGGCCCAATCGAAGGGAAAAACAATTCAACTCCACTACAAAGTAATCAAGTAACGAAATTTCGGGTTAATCGCGTGATGAAAGAATAGACACTACCTCCTTCATATCCAAAACATAACCATCCGATCCCCTCTGCTCATATCCCACCGGTAGGTGTTCGCGGTAGCCGATGGTGAAAAGGCCGGCGGCGCGGGCCGAGGCGATGCCGGGATTGGAATCTTCCAGCGCGACACTGTGCTTGGCATCCGCATGAAGTGTTTTGAGTAAATATAAATATCCATCAGGCGCCGGCTTCGGTCGGAGCGTCTTATGGGCATTGAGCGACAACACCATCGCAAGCTTATCCCGCCACAGCAAACGGTTCAACATCTCCTCAATCCAATGCATGGGAGAGGACGAGAGTAAGGCGATCTGCCAGTCATGCGTCACCAGATAATCGACAAGATTACCCGCTCCCGCGCTTATGGGACAGCGGCTATAAACGCGTATCGCTGCTTCATCCGACTTCCGGTTATATTCTTCGTGCGTGACCTTCGTTCCCAAAGACTTAGCTTTCACGTAAATATCCTCAATCGACACTCCCACCATATCCCCGAGCGCGTGGGCAATGTCCGCGCCAAACAATTTCACATAAAAATCCGCCTCGTCCTCGATCCAGCTCTTTTCGCTAGCGACCAACACCCCATCCATGTCAAAGATAAATAAACGATGAGTGTTCATGGGAAAAAGTATACCATGTGATCATCACTCGAGGGATTGACATATAATTATATGTATAGTAATATGATAAACATATGAACACTCTTCCTGTCTTTGCAACCGTTGCTGACCTCCAACGCCGGTATCGCCCGCTCGTGGATGAAGTAAAAAGAACCGGCGAACCGATGCTCATCGTCAGTCACGGACAGCCCGATGTCGTGCTTCTCGATCCGGCAGTCTACAACACGCAGGTTAACCGGCTCAAAGAACTTGAAGAATCCTATCTTCTCGCCACCCGAGATGAAGCGCTCGAAGAATATAAGAAAGAAAAAACGGTAAAACTCGGAAAAAACCAAAAATTAATTGATATCCTCTAAGTGTATGGATATTGAATTGTCCACGAACTTTCTTAAACGCGCTCGTAGGTTATCCGCACAAGAAAAACAAAAACTCTCCGAACGTACTGAGTGGTTCCGAATCAATCCCCACGATCCACGGCTTAAAACCCACGCCCTCACTGGTAAACTCAAAGGCCTCTATGCATTCTCAGTTTCCTTCGGTACGCGAGTAACGTATCTCTTGGTGACTAAAACAACCGCTCTCTTCACCGACGTCGGATCTCATGATGAAGTGTATCGTTAACACCTCAAAAATCCGCTTGACAGGCTGGAACGCGCGTGGAACAATGGAGGCAATGAAAAAGAAACCAGCAAACAATAGTTTTCTCATCTTCTTCGGAAGTGTCGCGTTCATAGTCACAGCAATCGTGGCAACAGCAATACTCAACCGGACGAGCAATACGACCAGCTCCCAGGACGTCCGCGCGCGGGCAAGCGTCACATCCCTTATGCGGCTGTCGGCAATCGTCGAGTCTGTCGATGAGACCAAGGGGCTAGTGATCGTTAACGGATTACAATTTACAGGAAGCACGCCCGATGGACTACAAAATATCTCAAGAAATACCGGTGGGACATGGAAAGTCACCGTTGCCGCAAGGGAAAATCTTTCTGCTCTCGGGGCGGGCTCCCG
>CAYHFH010000025.1:8407-10306 GCA_964355865.1 uncultured Gammaproteobacteria bacterium | reverse complement strand
TTGCCTCGTTATTTTACGTGTTGGCGCCTCCTATCATATATTCCGGATGGGAACGCTCGATTTTGTCCCACATTCAAATATTTATAAATCCTATTATATTTTTGTTATTGTTGAAATATCTTAATACCAGGAAGGCTGTCTATGTAGTCTGTGTTTTACTGATAACGTTTATATTCTCATCAAGTTTTTCGTATTTTGCGGCGCCCGGCTTTTTCGCTTTTTTTCCATTAACTATAATTTTTTTGTTCATTTATCAGAAATATATTAATCTTAAGCCATTTCCGTATAAGTCATTATTTGTATCATGTCTGGTTTTTTTATTGTTGCAACTATTTCATTTAGGCCCTCACATACTCGGTCTCCTAACAGCAGGCAGTGACCTTTACAAATCCGTATTCGCTCCAAATACTATATTTAATTTAGGTCTTGATTATTTCGTAGCCACGGCCGCAAATATTAAAGTTTCCATTGGTTTACTCGGTTTAGCCCAGCTTCAAAAAATAACTATTATTTCCTTCAGTCATATTGTATTTACCTTACTGTTGATTGTTGGCATTTTTAGAGCTAAATCAAAATTATTACTAATCACCGGTATATTCTTTCTTGTCACATTATTTTTTGTTACCGCCAATATCACAGATACTGGGTTATTTTTTTATAAACTATTATTTAGAGTGCCAGGATTCAAAATGTTTAGAAATTTTTATGGACAATGGGTTTTCGTATATATGTTTTTTTATGCACTTTTATTGGGACAGTCGCTTGTTATTGTTATCAATAGCCTGAAAAAAATATATACCTATATATTGGTTATTGCCATAATTTTGATTTTGAGCCACAGCTCATATCCGCTTTTGAACGGATCGACCACTCATTCGATCAATAATCAGTCTAATAACATTAAACAATCCATAATCATGGATACGTCCTTTGAACAGGTAATTAACACAGTCAGATCTTTACCCATTGATGGAAAGATACTGTCGTTCCCATTGACCGGTCCGGGATATCAACTTTTTGCAGGGAAAAACGGCGGTGCATACATGGGAACTTCTACTTTCTCATATATTGCAGGAAAGAATGATTTTACCGGGTATGCAGGTATGGGTCCGTATGGGCAAAAATTTATTGAATATATCCGCAATAAGGACTTCAATTCTGTTAATAAAATGCTGGCTCTTCTCAATATCAAATATATTTTTTATAACTCCGATCCGTATATCTATGATGACAATTTTCCTTCTTATCCATACGATTTTATCCGTGATTATATGCCCAAGACACAGGAAGGATATAAGAAACTTATTACTAACTTTCCCGTTGATCATGCTCAGGAGCTGAAACAAGGCTTGTATACCCTTTACCCAATTCAGACTAACTATCTACCGCATATTTATACAACATCAAACCTCTTGTACACAACGTTTCCCGATACGTTTGTTCTTAATTCACAATTAAACCCTGACATAAAGAACGCAGTTTTTGATATAAAGGAATCCAAAAATACTTCCGATAGTGTCATTTTGGAGGCAGAACCTGATAATCCATTACGGGCATTACGGGATAATTATCACCTGCATCATCACGAGCCTTTTGTATCCATAGAACTTAAAGATTATTTTTATCCGCTAGTCTTGGTTAAGGAAAAATTTCAGCTTTGGAGAAGCAGGAGGAATCATGATCGGTTTTTAGATTTTAGTTTGTACTTTTTGACAAAACGTGTGTTGGAATTGCAAAGATGGGGAGAGACACTGCCAGTAATCAAAAATCCCACTACTCCTCCCAAGATTCAGGAAATGTTTTCTATTGGTCGATATAACAGTTGGGAAGCAAGCTTATCCCGATATGAGTCGGGAGTAAATGCTTTACTTGAATGGATTACTGCGAATAAATTGTCAG
>CAYHFH010000025.1:0-8307 GCA_964355865.1 uncultured Gammaproteobacteria bacterium | reverse complement strand
TATGAGTCGGGAGTAAATGCTTTACTTGAATGGATTACTGCGAATAAATTGTCAGATAGCTCACTCATTGTAGACAAGATTAAAATAAGCGAGCAATTTGTCCAGCATAAAAATATATTATATAAACTTTTACAAAATAGCCAAAAAAAGAAGACGGAAACTCACTATCTTCAAGGTGAAATTGACGCTATGTTTACTAGACTATATGAGATGCTCAGTCTTACGTCAGTTGACCCGTCCTTGTTTGCATATAACGTAAAAGTACCGAATATATATAAAAATTTAATATTTGACGTCTTTATACAATATGATCAGTCAGAATCAAGTTCAAATTTGCAAGATAATCCTATCTTAATTCAATTGGTCCTAGGCGGTCAGAAAATTGAGAAAAAGCTTTCCAGTATATCTCAGAAACTGCAAGAGTTGGGGACTGTTTCATTTAATAGACCGGGGACAATTCCTTTTTTTGTCACTATCCCGAAACAGAGGGCAGATATACGGGATGGATCCTGGAGCTCTTCCGGTTATTCGTATAAAGTCGGCGATATTGATTCGCTGCTGTTATTAAATACACAGGGTGACAATTCAGGAGGACTGATCCGACAGATTATGAATTGGGCTCCGAAGAAACAATTCCTCATTACCTTTGACTATAACACACATGGAGAAAATGTAATTTTTCGTGTTTTTGATAAACTGAGTGTCAATGAAGATGGTAGCGATACGAGACAGCATGTATATTCAGATCATTCGTTATCCGCCAACGATTGGTCACCCCATCAGTTAATTGTTTCAAGTGATGCAAAATCTACTGCAGGGTATATGCAATTCTTGAATAATTCTAAAAAAATCCAGACACGAATAGATATTAGAAATTTATCTGTTGTAGAAATAAATTATCCACAAATATTTTTTGTAAAGAAGACCAACACTCAGAAGACTGAGGAATCAGTTCCGAGTATAAAATTTACCAAAATAAATCCAACCAAATATAGACTCGATGTGAGTGGTGCGTATAGCCCCTACGTTCTACTTTTTCTTGAGGCGTATAACTCACAATGGAGACTGAGAGATATAACTCGAGACTCTCTCATGATGCACGCCAAAATTATGCATGGTATAGGTCGTATTTTTACCATATTGTTGCCGTTCATTAGCCCTGACAGTCGAGATGAAGACTACACAGCTGCACAATATTTCGATGGCACAGTGTCAGAAGGGAAACATAGTAACTCATTTTTAGATAAAAGTATATTTTCACCTTGGGGCAAGGTTGCAATTGCTCGTAATTCACATCTTCGTGCAAATGGATACGCAAATGCCTGGATAATAAAACCTGAAGATATGCTCAACCGTTCTTCCTATACACTAATACTTGAGATGTCGCTGCAAAATTATTTTTATCTCTATTTAGGTATTTCAATTTTCATATTTTTCAGTGTATTGGCATATGGAATTGTACTGTTGTTCCGGAAACAAAAATGAAGAAATTTGGTTCAATATTCTTGTGTATTGTTTTGTCGGTTGTCTATGGTCATTGGTTTATCAATAAGGAAATAATTGGTGGTGATTGGCCATACTTTCCCATTGATCTACTCCGTGGATTATCCTTTTTTGTTCCCTCTTGGATGCCGTATCAGATTAATGGATTTGGAGGTCCCTCAGTTTTGTATGCTCTGGATAGTTATTTCTACGCCCTGACTTCTCTATTTGTACGAGTGCTTTCAGTTCCATGGCCGGTCGTATATAAAGGAGCGTATTTTGGACTTTTTCTCGTGCTTGCATATACGTCATCGCGTTTTTTTCTATCGAAGCTCGTGCCCGCAGCGCAATCCTGGCAGCGGGATATTGCGTCATTTTTATATACCACTAATACGTTTATTCTGATGGTCGTAGGTGGGGGTCAAATGGGGATCGCGCTTGCGTACGCGACAGCCCCGCTGGTATTGGGGGCCGCAATCCATCTGGTGCATACGGTGACTGAAAATAAGATCAGCGCATGCATCCGGCAGATAATCACCGTAGGCCTTTTGTATGCTTTGCTCACTCTTTTTGATGCTCGTGTGACATATTTGGTTTTGTACGCTCATGCGTTGTATATCGTTGTTCATTTTTTTCAATCGCCCAAACTTGTGATTTCTTCTGTCGTGGTATCAATAGGAATTGTTGGGAGTATTGTATTTCTGCTTCATGCGGGTTGGATTTTGCCGATGATGGTATTTCGATTCACTCCCTATGATTATCTTATTACGAAGTCAACCGGGATAGGATCACTTTTATTCTATTCGTTTGCATCGTTTTCAAATGGGCTGTCACTTCTTCACCCCAACTGGCCGGAAAACGTCTTCGGTAAGGTATATTTCCTACGCCCTGAGTTTATTTTCATACCAATTGTCGCATTTATGAGCCTACTGGGAGTTACGGGTCAGAAGGAGAGGCTCAAACGGCAGAATATACTCTACTGCGGACTTCTGGTCATCATTGGCGCGTTTTTAGCAAAAGGGGCACAAGGACCCCTTGGTGAGCTTAATATATGGATATATACGAATGTTCCGGGATTTAGTATGTTCCGGGATCCGACGAAATTTTACCTCTATGTTGCGCTTGGATATCTTGTGCTTCTGCCGGTTGGATTGGAGTGGTTAGCTTTGCGGCTTGCCAGGAAGATTCCACGCATACCATCCCCGGTGATCCTTTGTATTGTTCTGACTGTATTTATAGCATATTGGGGAGTGACCATCCGGGAGGCACTGACGAAAGAGCTTGGCGGGACATTCCGTACAGGATCGGTTCCCAATGAATACAGGGAGCTCGACAAACATCTTTCTGCGGATAATTCGTTTTATCGTACGCTTTGGTATCCCCGGCAGCAGCGGTTTGCCTACTATACCAACCTTCATCCGGCGGTTGAAGCCAATCATTTTTTTCAAGCAACAAATTCTGCCCAGTTAGCCAGTAGCATCACACGATCAGACGCGCAGGAGAAGATAAAATCAGCCGCAATAAAATTCATCATCGTGCCGTATGATAGCGAAGGAGAAATTTTTACCAATGACCGTAAATATGATGAGGACAAATGGCAGGAGGCGGTAATAACTCTCGATCGGGTTCCATGGCTCGTAAATAAGCAATTAATGGGGAAACTCGTCATCTATGAGGTGCCAAATCCATACGGAAGATTTCGACTTGTACAAAACGGATTATTTAACGATCAGAATATTGCTTATTCGTCTCAAGGGACAACGCGATACTCGCTCGTCATATCCGGGCCGGGAGAACTTATATTTTCCGAATCGTTCAATCCCTCATGGATGGCAAAAATAAATGGTGCTACCATATCCAGTATTCGGACTCGTGATGGCTACAATAGCTTTGTTTTGCCAGAGACTGGGACACACGCTATAGACATATACTTTGACCAGGAAAATGCTTATACTTACGGAAGGTGGGTATCACTGGCGACGCTCATTATCCTCATTGGAGTTTGGATATTTGTAGGACGGGGAAGCCGTAATAAATATGAAAACTGATATGCACGGATTATCAAACGAAATTCTCAGAGAAGCACTCGAGGGAAAGACGGTTCTTGTGACTGGTGGAACAGGTTCATTTGGACATACCGTAACGGCTGAACTTCTCAATTATGATCCTCATAAAATCATCATATATAGCAGAGACGAAAAAAAGCAGGACGATATGCGCAATGAATTCAATAATGCCAAATTAAGTTTCATTATTGGTGATGTGCGGGATGAGCAGAGCGTGATGAGGGCAATAGAGGGGGTTGATTACATCTTTCACGCTGCAGCACTCAAACAGGTCCCCAGTTGTGAGTTTTTTCCCATGGAGGCAGTGAAAACCAATATCATCGGGACCCATAACGTGCTTTCTGCTGCAGCGTTTCATAAAGTGAAACGGGTGGTCGTGTTAAGCACGGATAAAGCAGTCTATCCCATCAATGCCATGGGTATGGCAAAAGCACTCATGGAAAAAACGATGATCGCCGCGGCAAAAAATTATCCCCCGTCGGGAAAATCCGGGGGCGTGTATTGTGGCGTGCGGTATGGCAATGTGTTGTATTCACGCGGATCAGTAATTCCGTATTTTTTGGATCTCATGAAGAAAAAGAAGAAACTCACTCTAACGTATGGGTCCATGACGAGATTTCTTTTGCCACTGAGAGATGCCGTTGGTTTGGTCATGTACGCACTTTCTCATGGAGAGAGTGGGCATATCTATGTACGGAAAGCACCGGCATGTACTGTGGAAACCTTGGTAAAGGCAATGTGTCAGCTATTTGGGTATAACGAAGGGTATGAAGAAATTGGTATGAGAGCAGGGGAGAAGATACATGAGACACTTGTATCTAAAGAGGAGATGGCCAGAGCTCAAGAGCTTGATAATTATTTTGATATTCCTCCGGAAAGCCAGGGATTGGATTACAATAAATATTTATTACGCGGAGGCAAGTCTCAAAAAGATGTCGAGACTATCAATTCCTATACCTCAGCAAATTCTCAGCAGCTTGATGTGACAGCTGTATCTGCGCTCCTTCGTACTCTTCCTGAAATACAACAGGAACTAGGGATATGAAGGAATCATTGGATTGTATAGCCTGCGGTGTAGGTAGCTTTCGTCCCTTCATTATTGCCCGGGACCGCATGTTTGGTGGAAGGCACAAATTTTTGTATCAACGGTGTGACCACTGCGGGATATTGCGACAACAGCCTCTTTTATCTGAGATCCAAGTGAAGCGTTATTACCCATCTCGGAACTATTATTCTTATCAGAAAGACATTCAAAAAGGGTTATTTGACAGAATCAGACAATATCTTCTCATTCATTACTATGCACCTACGCTTATTACCAGATTCATGACTATGATCATTCCTAATGTACCGGCGATACCAGCGGTTGTAAAAAACGGCAAGGTGCTGGATATAGGATGCGGGGCAGGGGACACACTGTTAAGTCTGAAATCACTCGGTTGGAATGTGTACGGCTTAGATATAGACTCGTCTGCAGTGCGAGCAGCCAATAGACGGGGATTAAAAAACGTATCCTATGGTTCATTTCGGGATATGAAAAAATATCCAAATAGTTTTTTTGACGCTATACGGCTCTACCATGTCATTGAACATCTTAACGATCCGCAACGTTGTCTTTCGCTGATTTTCAAAAAGCTGAAAAAAGGAGGGGAACTCATCATTGGGACACCAAACGCAAAAAGCGTAGTGGCGAGAATCTTCGGGGTCTATTGGTATAATTTGGATGCGCCGCGTCATGCCTATGTATATACGCCGGAAGCTCTTTCGAAAATGCTCACACGCCATGGATTGATACCCTCAATGTGTGCTTTTTGCTCGGCAGGGGGAATTGTAGGAAGTCTGCAATATGTAGTTCGTGAAAAAATGCCGATTCGTACAATTGATCTGCTTTCTCGTGCCTGGCTTGTGATGTTAGTCTATCCATTTGAATGGCTCTTGGATAAAATACGAATAGGAGATATTTTCATCATCCGGGCGGAAAAGAAGAATCTATGAATCTACTGGTTACTGGTGGTGCCGGGTATTTAGGAAGTGTCCTGGTTCCAATGCTCCTTGCGCGCGGCGATCATGTTACGGCTGCGGATATCTGCATGTTTGGAGCAGAGGGATTATTGCCCCACGCCAATAATTCACTCTTTCATTTTGAAGTCGGGGATATACGAGATGAAGGGTTTGTCGGGAAACTTTTTTCTCACTCATTTGACGCAGTTGTTCATTTGGCAGCGCTTGTGGGAGAGCCGGCGTGCAAAATAAAACCGGATCTTACGAGACAAATCAACACGACCTCGACGATTCGGATTGCAAGTGAAGCGAAGCAACACGGGGTTTTCCGATTTATTTTTACATCAACCTGCAGCAATTACGGTGTTTCGTCGTCTGATGCTTTCGCCGACGAGTCGACACCGCTTCATCCGCTCTCCCTTTATGCGGAGACGAAAATTGCTGCGGAGGAAGGACTTTTTGGTATATCTGATGCCTCATTCGGTGTCACGATACTCAGACTTGCGACTCTTTTTGGTTCTTCTCCCAAGATGCGGTTTAATCTCCTTATCAATGAAATGGTGCGGGACGCTCTCTTTGGCCGCGATGTACTACTTTATAAAGAAGAAGCCTGGCGGCCATTTACTCATACGGCGGATGCCGCGCGGGCAATTATAGCAGCCCTAGACGCCGACCGGAAAAAGGTGTCGGGGCAAGTATTGAACATCGGTACGGATAATTTACAAAAAAAAACTCTTATAAATATCGTTAAAAAATACATCCCGACGATACAAGTGGTACGGGAAGGCGGACTGCCGGATAACCGTGATTATCGGGTGTCATTTGATAAATCTAAGAACGAAATCGGATTTATACCCACGATGTCCGTAGAGCAGGGAATTGGAGAGATAGTATTAGCTCTCAAACAACGCGTTTGGAGCAATCCGTATGATAGTAAATATACCGACTGGCTGAAAACAGAATATTTTACTTGATTGTTATGAAAAGATTTATCCCTCAGATGGAGCCATGGATAGGAAAAGAAGAAGAGCAGGAAGTGCTCAAGGTCTTGCGGTCAGGATGGATCACAGAAGCGAATGAAACAAAAAAATTAGAGGGCGAAATAGCAGCGTTTGTTGGTAGTGCATACGCGAACGTGGTCTCCAACGGCACCGTTTCCTTGGCGATAGGCCTTTGGGCGCTTGGGATTGGCGCGGGCGACGAAGTTATCGTTCCTGATTTCACGATGGTTGCCTCCCCCAACGCGGTACTCCTTACCGGGGCTAAACCTGTATTTGTTGATATAGAAAAGAATACCCTCTGTATGGATGTTTCTGATGTAGAGGAAAAAATTTCTTCGCGAACCCGAGCAATTATGCCGGTTGCGCTTAACGGCAGAGCTCCGGACATGGGTAGGCTTTTGAGTATTTGTAAAAAGAAGAATATTCATCTTTTAGAGGATGCGGCACAGGCATTTGGTTCGACTTGGAAAAATAAATACTTAGGAACATTTGGAGAGTTAGGAAGTTTTTCATTTAGTACGCCCAAAATTATTACGACCGGACAAGGGGGTGCGCTGGTGACGAATGATAAGAACCTCTATGAACGTATCATCCGTATTAAAGATTTTGGCAGATTGAACCGCAATTCTCAGGATCATGATGAGATAGGCTATAATTTCAAATTTTCGGATATTCTGGCTGCCATAGGCATCGCACAAATGAAAAAATTACCCGGTCGGTTGAAGCGGAAAAAAGAAATGTTTGCGCTTTACAAAAAAGAATTGGCGGGAGTTGCAGAAGTTCAATTTCTAGAAACTGATCTCACTCAGGTTTCACCATGGTTTATAGACATTTTTGTCGATAACCCGCAGGTATTGAAAGCCTATTTATACGATCATGGTATTGGAACACGGGAGTTTTATCCGGCTATCCACAGGACGAAGCCATATGGAAGCTTCGGCGTTTTTCCGAATTCCCGCTGGGCTAGTGAGCATGGATTGTGGCTGCCATCATCCTCCTTCCTCACGGATTCTGATATAATTACCGTTTGCGGTGCCATACGAAAACATTATGAACACTAAGGATTCCGATATTAAGAAATTGTTACACGGAAGGACTGTATTAGTAATCGGTGCGGATGGATTTGTAGGATCCCATCTGACAGAAAAGTTGCTTTTTTACGGGGCGAAGACACATGTATTGATACGGGCAACCTCATCGGGCATGCTTCATAATCTTTCTCATATCAAAGATGAGATAACTGTTCATCATGGAGATTTAACGGATAAGCAGGCTCTCCGGCAGATATTAAAAGTGATCAAACAGTCAGGAAAAAAGGCCATCATTTTCCATTTAGGAGCACAAGCGCATGTCGGTGAATCCTGGGAACGGTCTTTTGAGACAATAAATACCAATACCCTGGGTACGTTAAATCTTCTGCAAACAGTCGTGGATCTGGACATGGATCTGTATAAATTTGACACAGCAGGGACGTCGGAGGAATACGGAAACGTACATCCGGAAATGACAGACCAATACCGTTTTGATAAAAATGGGGGATTGATTCTCGATGAACGGTCGCCGCTTAATCCACAAAGTATCTATGCGACGAGCAAAGTTGCCGCGGATTTTCTGACCAGAAATTTTTATTCGGCCTATGGGGTACCGACGGTGGTGACAAGAATGTTTAATAACTACGGACCTCGTCAGAACCCCCGTTTTATCACCGGGACGATCATAACCCAGGCGCTAACCCGTGACACGATTGAACTCGGGTC
>CAYHFH010000024.1:0-10916 GCA_964355865.1 uncultured Gammaproteobacteria bacterium | reverse complement strand
AAAAGCAAACGATGCGTTTGAAGTAGCAGAAAAAACCATCGCCGAAAAAGTCAAATCCCGTGACGCAGCAGGGACCACACTCGCCAAACTCGGTGACTCAGGGTTTGGCGCCGCTGTCCGCAAAAACGTCTTCGGTGCTTTTTACCCTGAAGAGGTCCAATCCCAGTCCCAACGGGCGCGGTCCGCTGGTAGTAAAACAGTTGCCGCAATTGTGGAACAAATCAAGGCTCGTCTCGCTTCGGGAGCCCCAGAGACTGCTCCTGTTGCAGCGGAAAAACCAGCAGCTTCTGGAAGAAATATAGCTCAACGGCTACCGGATACGATTTTTGGGCCAAAAGACACGACCGGATCGACGGGGCAACTTAGGGATTTGAATAGTAGGTTGGAAACCAGAAATCAGGAAGCTTCGCGGATCCAAAAGGATGCAGATCGTGCGACAAAAGATCTTCCAGAGGCCACAAAACGCGTCGGTACATTGACCGGTGATCTGGTCAAGGCACAAGAGGCACAAAAAGCTGCAGAGAGTGCTCTTGGCAATGATCGGTTGTTGGCGGAAAGACGGTCTGGAGTGTCTGAGTTAAAGGTGCGTGTTGTTGAGACAGAAAATACTCTCAAACAATATGAAGAATCGATAGGGGAGCAACGATTGAATCTCCAAAAACTTACTGCCGATCATGCTCCACAGTCGGAGATTGATGCAGCAACGGCCAAACTTAAATCCTATGAAGATACCCGTGTTGGATTGATGCGTCAATTGGAAGGTGGGGACGCGCCAAACGGACAAAAAATTAAAGGCCTGCGCCAGGAGGTCGCCGATCGGACGGCCGAAATGGAAAAGACCGATGCTCCTTTGCAGCGGTCGATAAGTGTCGTGGATCGCGCAACAAAAGAAACGGTCAAGCTGTCCGCTGCTCTTGATGCGGCTACCACAAAAGAAATTCAGCTCACGGAAACCGTATCCGAGGCGTCAAGAAAGCTTCAGAATGCCCGCGCAGCAATCGATGGATTAGAGTCCCAGATAGCAGATGTCAGAAGCGGCAAAGGGATTGTTCCAACAGCAGATTTTGCCCAGCGCGTTAAAGATTTAGTCGATCCAAGTGGCGTGCAAGCGAGGGAAAATGTCCGTCAGGGTGAGTTTAACGTCATCCAATCCGAACAAGTGTTGATTGATGCCCAGGCACGGGTGAAAAGCGCGCAAGATCTCCTTGCCCAAGAAACAAATACGTTAGTCGCACGCAAATTGCGCGCACGCCTTGTACAGGCGCAACAAGATATACAGGATGCCAATACAGCCTTAGTGAGAGCGAAACAAGACCTCCAAGGTTTCCGAAATACTCTAGCATCTTCACAAAATCAACAGTCGCAGCTTCTTGCTGACGCGAAAAAAATTGAACAGAATGCCCGACAGGATGCTGCCAAGGCGCAAGGAGAGTATGACGTAGCCAATAAGACCCGTTTAGAAAAAGACACGGCGTATACCAAAGCCAAACAGGAATTGGACAATGCGGAGGCGACCGTTCGCGCGCGCGAAACGGAAGTAGAAGCCGCGAGAAAAAAGGTTTCAGAAGCGGAAAAAAATGTTGATCCCAAAAAATATAGTGATGAAATTTATAAGCTGGAAAGTAAAAAGAATCTGGAAGCCATTGACCGGCTTCAAAAAGAGATAGAAGCGGTACGAAATGGAAGCAAACAAGGAGATCTCCCGCAATTGGAACGCGATTTACAGCAATTTCAGACCGCTGAGACAAGAACGCAACATCAGATTACCGATGTGGCCGATTTGCGGCAATCAGCAGTGCAGGCTGATAGCGCAGTACAAAAAGCTCAATCAGAGGTAAAAGCAAAGGAAACGCGTCTTGCAGATGCAAAAAGAGTGGTAGAGGATTCGGTGGCCGGTTTACAAAAAAAGCTTGCTGATGCTCAAACAGATTTAAATCAGTATACCGAGGGAGAGTGGAGGACCAAAAAGGCCGTACTCGCGGATAAACAAAACGCATTGAGTCAAGCGCAGGAAGACCTTGCTAATCTTGAAAAACCAAAATGGTTGGCCACTCGGATCAGGGAAGTCCTCTTTCCACCCAAGCCCGCTGCAGGCCCTGAGCTTGTCGAACGGGCTCCCGTAGACCCCGCCGCCATAAAAGACATATTTAATCGGCAGGCCATCGAGGCCAAGGCGCTCGAGCTCGTCAAACAGGAAAACCCAACGCTCTCCGATGGCGAAGCCCGCGAACTTGCTCGAACTATTGCAAAAGAGATCATAGCCAATCAGAGCGATGTAGTCGCTCAAGCACATAATCCCACATTGACTCCGGATGTTGATTTTACTCCTCCATCCAAGGGACTGCGGGTGGCAGGTGAGTTTTTTCTGGGCGGCCGTGAGCTTGCCAATGGCCGAACAAGCGGCAATCTTCTGGCCCGCACGTTTGACCGTGTTGTTTTATCCGCAGTAGATACCACCAATCGTCTAACCGGTCGTCCGCCGGCCTCTGATCGCGCTCTTCGCACCTACGGCACTGCGTTTGAAAAAGCCGGGGCAAGTATACTGGACGCAGTCAATGACCGGGTGGCAGCAAAGGCCAATCAGCGGCCCCAGGCAGATGAATCTACCCAGCGCTCGGGCATATCCCGCGATATAGAAGCAGAACTCAAAGCGCTTGCCAATGATACTTCCCCCGAGTATAAAAAAGCACTGGATGCGGCGGTCGAGGTTGCCCGAAACGCGCACAAAGAAGCTTTCGGCACGGATCTTGATGCCCGTGTTGCCCGCGAGATAGCCCGCAGCGCCATCGACCAGATACGCCGCGCATCGGCTAGAGCACAGACGGATCTTACGCTCCGTTACGAGTTTACAGATGGTACGCTCTCCGTCGTTCCCGCGTCAGAGCGTAAAGGCGCATTTTCCTTCCAAAACACCATGTCCGGTTCCCAGTATCGTACGGTTGGGGCGACAGCGCTCATCGGGCAGTGGAATCAAGCGCGGGCCGAACAGGCGAGGGTCAATGGCGAGCACAGGGCAGAACTCGATCAAGTCGCGCGGCGCACGGGCATGGGCTTTTTTGAACGGAGAAATGTGGAACAGCGTATCAAAGAAACGAGTAAAACCCAAGAAGCCCGTATGAAGGAGCAAAACGCTCTTGCCGATGCGCTCAATGCGCACAAGAAAACCACAGCAGACGTTCGGGCTACTATCGAAGGAAAACCAGGAATAAAGCCCGGCGATGTGGTGTATGAAATAAAGGGTGGCGAGCCCGTTCGTTGGGAAGTCGTTGCAGAGAAAGACGGGACACTCAAGCTGGAGCAGAAAGGAAAAGTTCCGGCTGATATCGTTATTTTGGAACAGACCAAACTAGATCGTACGGTATCAAAGGGCACAACAGATGCTTATGACCTGAAAAATTTTGAAGCAGAAACAGATAGAACAGTTCAACGGGATATTGCTACACGGCTTCGTGCGGAAGTTGCCGCCAAAGAAGCCGAGATTCGCGCGGCCCAAAAATCAGGAAATACGTCCAAAGCGCGTCAGGCGCAAACCGAATACGCCGATATGCTTGCCGATCTCAAGCGCGTCGAGCAGATCCGGCAGATAGCTGATACTCAAGCAAAAATTGACAAAGCAGAAGCAAGACTGAAGGAAATCGGTACACAAAAAGACACAGATGCGCTTCTCAAAAAAGAAGCAGATACTCTCGATGCATCGATCGCCTTGGAGAAAGAAAATCTTGCGCTGCGGCAGAGCCAGACGGATATTGTTTGGAACAGGAGCGACAAAGTCGAACGCTACTTTGAGCTCGTCGTGAGCGATCACGAGACGAAGATGCAGCAGAAAGCGTTTACCGTCGGTCAAGAAGCCGTCAGGAAGGCTCTGGAAGCTGTCGCAAAGAACGATACTCCTGAAACACAAGCTGCGCTTGCCAAAGCACGGGAAATGGAGGCGGGGGCCTACGACACGATGACGCGTAACGGATTTTTTAATATCTCCGCCCAGCAGGTGGAGACGATCCTTTATGCATGGCGCACCCCGAATGTATTGGCTGAGTTTGCTCTGGCCGGCGGCAAGTCCACGGTCGTGGCCCACATTCTTATCAAAGCCGATGCCGAACTCTCCGGCAGGCTCGGGTTCCACGTTACGGCAGACAATCAGGCAGAGGCCGCCTTCAACGACATCGCCCATACCTACGCAGATGGGGAAGTGGTGCTCTGGAACAAAGGTGCGACGAACGATATGGGCAAAATGCTTGCCGAACTTAAAGGGAAAGATGGGGTTAAACTCAAGAGCATCGTCATGGATCCGGAGGTTCCCCAGGCAGTTCTCAATATCATCAAGCGCGGGTCCGTGGCCGAGACTCCGGAGCGCGTCGCCCAGGCGCGGGAGATCCTTGCCGCAATGCGCGAAAATACCCGCATCATTTTTGACGAAGCGCACATGACCTTAAATCCCGGCAGCAGGCTTATCTCGAGTAGCGGCGGGGTTGCCGCGTCTGACGCGGTGAAGGAGCCCGCAGAAACGGCGTTTAGCATCATGAAGAGCCAATCGCTTCTCTCGTTTTCGCCGGATTCAATCGATCGGTTTGTAACCAAGGATGGCAAACAAGTTGAATCACCGCATCTTACAGAGGAAGGGTACCGGAAGCTCGCTGCCGGTATAAAGGAACAATTAGACCTCCCTGACTCTGTCTCTGTGGATGCCGTGCTTACGCTCCTGAAAGCATCGACGGCTGAGCCAAAACTTCTTGCAGATATCGTTGCGGGTAGACATCCAAGTGAGACCAAGCTTACCCAAACACAGGTTGAGAAGGCACTGGATATTTTGGATGCAGCCAATCGGATTACAAGCCAGTATGGGCGTGCAAAGCCCGGAGAAAACGCCCTGGTGCAGACGGACTTCATGAAAAGGGAGGCGATTGCAGAATCCTTCGCCGAGTCGAGACTTCGTGATAAGAGTTTGTCGGACGATGCATACAAGAAGCAAAAAGCAATACTCAAGCAGGCGGTGGACGAGTTGCTTGTTAGAGCGCAGGCAGAAGGAAAAGACCTATCCTACACTGATCTCGTCAATCGGTTGGCCACTGATTCCCGGGTAACGGGCAATACTATCACCCGCGTGGAACTTGAGAGCATGATCCGTGATTTGAAAGAGCGCGCCAACGCGACACTGGCAAGTTCCGGCAATGCCCAGGCGGACCGTCAGCTCTCCGATGCGCGCGACGCGGTGGCGTTTGAGTTGGTCATTTCGCATCTTTCTGGCATCGCGCCCAACCTCACGCGCGTGAGCGCATCCGGTCCGGCCGTGGGTTCGACGCTTGCTGATTTTGTTAATTTAGTGCGTGCCGATTCCCGTTCGAGAATTACCGGCGTCACGGGCACGGTGGGCGAAAATATGGGGACGATTGAGCTCGCCTTTGGTATAAAAGTTCGCGGGACGGACGACGTGCTCAATCTTTTCTGGGGAGGCCGTGATGTGTCCGGCAAGGATTGGGGGACAAGCGGCAGGCTCAAGGATTCCAACATTTTTGCTTCAAGCGGGAATACGCCGGAGGCATTTGTCGCCGATCTCGGAATTCGATTTCGTGAGGTTAATGCCAATGGCAAAAACAGCAGAAAACTTCTTCAGCTTACGGTCGGCCGGGCCGCAGAGGTACCGGAGATGGTTAAGGCGATGTTTGCCGACGCCAATTTTAGCGCTACGGAAACCATCGTGTTCCGCGACGGTAACGGGGATTACTGGAGACAGATTCGGGGAGAGGCAGGTCCGAAATTTATCGAGTATGCCCAAGCCCAGAAATTCCTAATGGGCAGCACGGAAAATGCAGTACTTATTTTGGGCGAAGGAGGAGCCGTCGGAGTCAACATGTTCGCCACCAGCGACGTGCCGTCATTTGTGGCTGTAAATGTAGATACGCCGATGAGCTTGGCCAATCAAGCCATGGCGCGGGCCAACCGTATCCGTGGTACGACGCAGGAGACATATCTCATCGTTTCAGGACTGGATCCTGCAATTACGACAGGCAAGAAAGCGTTGCTTTTCGATCGTTTTACTCAAGCGCAGGAAGCATTGGGCCGGAGCAACATGTCCGAGTCGATTGGTCTGGCCATCCAGACGACGACCGAGTCGATGTTTAATGACATTATCTTCGGGGCAAAAGGAAGCCCCAGGCTCCAGGAGCTTGCGCGGGAGCTTCTCAACGAACTGCAGAATCCTCCGAAGGGGAGGATGTTGGGGACGGAAAGCGATGTGGTTCACTCGATTGACTCGATCGGACGCCAGCTTATCCAGGCGCAGGAAATATTCCGTAATATCCATGAAGGCGGAGTAGGCAAATATGGAGAATTTTACTCGCGGTTAAAGGCGGAGACCCCCCAGGCGCTCGAGACCCTTGCCGCCAATACGCGTGAACTATCGCTTCTGTTTCACTTTGATCAATCTGCCGTACCGGAGGCAGAGGCGGCCCGTATTGCGGGTGCCAAGTTTATCGCGGAGCAGTTTACCGCAAATAAGAGTGCCACGGAAGTATTTACCAATCTTCGGGCCGATAGCGTAGGAGGTAAAAGTAAGGCCTATACGGATTTGTTTGGAAAAGTCCGTGAAGAATTGGGAAATCAGGGGGTCAAAGGCGCCGAAGGCCGCTCTGTTGACGACATCGCCCGGGGTATTACAGAATCTATACTCCAACGCCTGTATGCGAAGGAATCGGCAATCGTGGGTGGAACAGAGAAACCCGCGATATCGTTTGATCTTCCACAGCAGGGGAGATCAGAAACACCGCTTATTGGAGGCAAAAATATTGCCGATCTTGCCGGACGGTTCGGGAGTGTGGTACGTGAGGGTGATCTTCCGTCTTATGTAGGTGGCAGTCGGGGAGGCGAGTCTGCCAAAGTGTATGCACAAGAAGCTATTATGGCAGCCCTCAAGCGTTCGCTTGCGGAAGCTCAAGGGAGGACAGACGGTGAATCGGTTTCTGCCGGTACCGCAATCCCTCCAAAATCTCCCTCAGATCCCATCACCGAAGCGCGTCGGGTCGCCGAAGCGATCAAAAACCGTTCTGCTTCTACGCCAGTTTCTCAGTCAGAACACTCCGTTCTTGCCGCCGGAGCCGCCGCGGTCCGCAAGCGGGCAGATGATTTGCAATCACAAGCAGATGCTGTTGTCGTTCCCGCGCCCAACGTTAGCGAACGGACCGTCGGACTTCTTCATGAGCTGGGGCAAGGCAGTCTGAAAGTTGGGGACACGGTGACGCTATCAGATGGAAACACGTATTTGGTACAGCCAGGAGATTCGATACGCATTGAAACATCAGCAGAAAGCAAAAATGCATTAGGAATTATTGAGAGAGTTGCATTGTCACCAGAAATAGTGCCGCCGGGAGATGCATCATTCACTGACACACACGCGACCTATTTCATCATCCCCTCAGGGAAAACGGATTCAGAAGCAATCGAGCTGAAAAAAGACGGCGACGTGAAGCGTACGGATGATGCGATGGCGATTCAAACAACAGCGTATCTCCGAGCGAAACAAACTAAGGACGCATTTGAACAAAAAGCCCAAGAGGCCCAAGCGCAGGCAGACGCGCTAGAGCAGGCGGTAAGAGATGCCGGCGCAAAGGATGCAGCCCAATCACCCCAAACTCCCCAAGCTCCCCAAACACCCCAATCCTCTGCTTTTGACCCCAAATCCCTCGCTACCGACCTCGCCGCCGGGACCAAGTTCGTCGTCGACGCTGGTGTCGCTCAATCCTACGCCGCCCTCGCCGTATCGGTAGGGGATACAAGGACAAAAATTGAAGACGCCATCCAAGCCGACCGCGCCGATCGCGTACAAACTGCGTTGACCCCGCTTGCCCCCAATGTCCCTAATCTCCCTAATTCCCCTAATCTTCTTTTAGCAGTTTCTGCTTACGAAAACGCCGTCGCCAACTCGCTCTACCGCGATTACGACAAACTCACCGTCTCGACGGACCAAACCCCCGACCAGGCGGAAGCCCAAATCCGTCAGGCGACCGACACGATTGCCAAAGCCCGGGCCAATGCAGAGGAAAAGATTTCTTTGGCTCTGGCGGGGCAAACAGATCCTGCTGCGTTGACCAATGACGATCGTATCAAAGGTAATAACGCCCTTACCGCCATTTCCGGCGCCCTTATCGCCGACGCCCCAGCGATTGCGGCGCGGCTCAGCGCATCCATTACCGGAGCAATAGCAACGAAAACAAATCCGTTTGTCGGTGATAACGCGTTCACGTCTGTCGCAGAAGTTCTTTTCCGCGCTTCGCTCTCCGGCATAATGCCGCCATTCTCCCTTAGCCGCGCGATCATACAAATTCCGGAGTACTTGGCTTCCTTGTCACCGGAATACGTCGCCCGTTTGAGTGATATATTGGATCGCGCACGGGCTTCGAGAACGGATAGATTATCGAAATATCTTCTTAACGCCTTCACGACCTGGCTCACGGTAAACAATCCCGATTTCGCTCCTGCCGCTCCCCAACAGTCCGGTTCCGGCGCGACGGCAAATGCTCCTGCTTCGCCCGCCATAGCTCCGGCGACGGCGGGTACTCCCACTGCCGCCCCGGCTGCCCGACCATCAGCGTGGAACCGCTTCCGCCAGTGGGCAGGCAATCTTTTTACTCCCTCTGATGCTCAGTTGGAAGCAGAAGTCAAAAAAGCTACGGATGCAGTGGGTCAGGCAGCTGCGCGCGTTACGGCCGCCCAGGCAGAAGTGACGCGTTTGACACAAGCCAAGCCCGCAGGCGCTCAATCCGAGTTGTCCGATTTGCAATCACAATTGACGGCGGCGGAGGCGCAGTTGGCAGCATTGAAAGCCAAGTCAGTGGCACCGAAGGGACCGAAAAATGTGAAGATTAAAGATTTGATCATCTCCGGACCCGCGACGACGATGCTGCCGCCTCAACCCGTAGATATTACGGATATTGTTGATATGCCGCAAGGGACGACAATACAAACCGATCCGAGTCTTGCAAAAACCTTGCGTACAGTTCTTCCTGTTGGGACGAAGTTTGGCTATATAGCCATAGGGCGAAATCTTGGGGTAGGCCAAGATGGTACTGATATTACACTTCATAATCCGAAGAATGGATCAGTGGAATATCGATTGGACAAAAAATACTTGGAGGCGCTTTTTACCGGAAAAAACAGCCAGAATCTTGCCCGTTGGCAGCATGAAGTCTTTCATCCGAAACTTAATCAAAGTGTTCCTATGTGGGCGATTCCGGTACAGATTAACGGAGTCTGGACGATCATGGATATGGCTCAGGAACCCTATGCATTACTGAAGGATATGGTACTTAAGTCAGTCAATAGCGCAACATCGGCGACCAATGTCTTTCTTGAAGGCGTCCGTGAGTCAAACGTTATTTCTTCAGATCAGCCGCTTGCAGTTCATGACATCAACGGTGTGGTAGCCCTCAGTCATCCGGGTAAGGTACGTGATTTTGATGAAGACTCGATATTTGTCGGTAGCGGGTCGGAGAGCCGTATTGAGTATACCGACCCCGTTACGAAACAAAGGGTCTCTGCGCAATTGACCGATGATAGCGGTCAACCGTTGATCACTACCGACGGAGAAGAAGCATTGGGTCATGTCACGATTGTTGCTGACGGTATGGGAGGTCATGGATCAGGGGAAATTGCGAGCAAGCTAGCAATTTTGGCGTTCGTGCAGTCCTATTATGGTAATCCGGATATGTCGCTTTCTATTGAAGTGAGGATCAAGGCGGCGGTACAGGAAGCGAATAGCGCCATAAACACATATAACAAAGCGAAAAATACCAATAGCGGGACGACGTTTGTTGGGTCAGTTACCATGCCCGACGGCACAGCGTACGTCATCAATGTTGGGGACACGCGTGCGTATAAGGTGGATGCAAGCGGAAAAGTCACTCAGATTACAAAAGACCATTCATTAGTTCAATCCATGATAGACGCTCGGCAACTTAAGGAATCAGAGCGCAGAAGTCATCCACAAAAAAACCAGATTTACAAATCATTAGGCGGGAAGAACGCCACTCCGGATATTTTCACAGAAAAGGTAGCTCCGGGCGAAAAAATTCTCCTCATGTGTGACGGGCTGTGGGAAATGGTAGAGGATGCCACGATAGAATCTATTCTCCGTGGTGGTGCGGCAAAAGATGCAGTGTCCGGTTTGATTGCTGCGGCAAATACAGCAGGAGGAGAGGACAATATCACCGCGGTACTCGTGGGTGAGCCGGTTGTTTTGAGTCCCCGGGGGCAGGCGGAGCAGGATATTAAACGTCTGCAGGGTCAGATTCAGGCGCTTTCCGGCACTGCTTCTGAGTTAGCTCAAGCGCAGGCGAAGGTAACGAAAGCAGAAGCTGAACAAAAAGCTGCGGAAGATAGGTTAGATAAAGCCCGCTCCCGCCAGGCGGCCAAACAGGCGAAAGCAAATCAGTCTCAATCCGCTCCGGCATCCAACGTCACCGTGCCTGCCGCCCAACCCGCCTCCCCTACTGCTCCCGTAAATCCCCCTACTGCTCCCGTAAATTCCTCAACTGCTCCTGCTCCCGCCGCAGCGTCGGCCACGCTTACGGCGGCAGAAAAGAAGGAAAACATGCGCCGCGGACCAGTAGCCAACGATACCTACGCTCCGCTCGTCATCCGCGCGATGGCGACCGTCCTCGATTTCATCGGCAACGCGATCTATGCTGGGGTCAAAGAGACGATCTTTGTTAATCCTCTTGAGAAAACAGGAAATGACTACATCAAATTCTGGCGTTGGCCGATTTGGGGGATCACGCGTATTGGTCCATTCTTCGTTCCCGGATTTCAACAAGTGGGCATTACGCTCTTGAGTATAGATGCAGGGAGAGCTCGTGATTATTTTGTACTAAATAAGATCGTTCGACCGGTGGCTCAGTGGTTTGCGGGTACGACCATTGGGAATT
>CAYHFH010000023.1:0-11392 GCA_964355865.1 uncultured Gammaproteobacteria bacterium | reverse complement strand
CGCATCCAAAAAGCTATCACGGACAAAGAATCCATTGTCGTCTACGCCGACTATGACGCGGACGGCATTACTGCGGGCGCCATCATGTGGGAGGCGCTCCACAGTTTGGGGGCGAGTGTTATGCCCTATATTCCCCATAGAGTAGAGGAAGGGTACGGATTGTCGATAAAAGGAATCGACGCGGTGAGCGCGCAATTTGATCCGACGCTCATCATTACGGTCGATCATGGGATCACCGCGTGGGAAAAAGTAACGTATGCCAAGGAAAAGGGGATAGAAGTCATTGTTACGGACCATCACGTCAAACCGGATACGCTTCCGGATTGTACGATCGTACACACGACTCGACTTTCCGGCGCTGGCGTTTCCTGGTTTGTCGCTAAGGAGTTACTGAAAGGAGTGACAGGGCCTCGCCCTGTCAAGAAACAGGGCGAGGCCCCTTCTATTTCCGACGCAGAGTCTCTTGCATTAGCCGCGCTCGGAACGATTGCAGATTTGGTTCCGCTCACAGGCCCCAATCGTTCGATCGTGAAATATGGATTGGCGGCAATCAATGACACGAATCGGGTGGGCCTTGTTGCCCTTATGACCGATGCGGGACTATCAAGAGGGGCGCTTGACGTATTTGCGGTTTCTCACATGCTCGCTCCACGCCTCAACGCCATGGGGAGACTCGAGCATGCGATGGATGCCCTTCGCCTGCTTTGTACCAAACAAAAAGATAAAGCAGCGCTTCTCGCACAGAAGTTAGGCATGACTAATCGTGATCGCCAAAAGCTTACGGAGGAGACAGTTCTCCATGCATTTGGTGTTCTTAAAGGCCAGGCCTTAGCTGTTTACCCTGAGCTTGCCGAAGGGGAAGGCCTGGCCTTGAGTAAAATGCGTAAATTGTTATTTATTGCCCATGAATCCTACAACCCGGGCGTCATCGGATTGGTAGCCGGGAAACTTATGGAAGAATATTATCTCCCGGCTATTGTCGTGAGCATTGGAGAGGGCGTCAGTAAAGCATCAGCGCGTTCAATACCCGGGTTTAATATCGTTTCGGCGATCCGCGCGTGCAGCGATATCCTCATTGACGTCGGCGGGCACCCGATGGCCGCAGGGTTCACGGTTCAGAATTCACATTTGGAGGCACTTCAATCTCGGCTAGAGTTATTGGCACAAAAGGAACTTACGGAAGATATGCTGACGCGTACGCTGAAAATCGATGCAGAAATTCCTTTAGAATTTGTAACGGATGAACTATATAAAGCACTCCAACAATTTCAACCTTTCGGTTTCGGCAATGTTGAGCCGGTCTTTGCGACACGGACAGTGGCTATCAAAGAAGCACGTCTCGTCGGCGCCACCGGTCGTCATCTCAAACTTCGATTACTACCAACTACCAACTATCCTTCGACAGGCTCAGGATCCCGAGCGGAGTCGAGGGACCAACTACCTACTGCTATCGACGCCATCGCCTTCAATCTAGGAAGCCTGTATGGCAAGCTCCAGAACAATGCCATTGTTGACCTCGCCTACACGATCGACATGAACACCTGGAACGGCAGCTCCAAATTACAATTAAAGATTAAAGATATCAATCTGTAGAATCCTTTAGATTCCTCTAAAGTCCTCTAAACTCCTCTACTTTTCCTTACCCCATAATTGAATTTCGTGTTGATATGATTGACGAATAACTTTTCCTTCAGGATCAAAAGTATATCCGCAAGAATCACAATGAATTTCAAGTACTTCAGGTGCAAGTCCAAATCCGTCTTTCCATTCCATTGAAATAAGTTTTCCTCGACACCAATCATTTGGACATGGACCTATATGTACAGCGCGACCTCCTTGTGGCATATGATCTTAGCTCCCAAATAACCGAATCGGCACAAGAAATTCACCTGAGATTGGATTTATAGAAATAAATTCTATAAGATCTGGTGGCACACACTCATCATCTCGAAGTACTCTGTGTGGCAGTTGTTCTAATTCTATTTGTTGTATTTCTTTAACCATGGATGAGCCTGGTCCGCCACCGGTTCCATTTAAATCACCAATCTTCACTGCTCTATATGTTTCGCACATAATTATTCCTTTCCCATCAAAAAACCCCGCTTATTGGCGGGGCTCGTGTGATTGTTTTTTAGAAAAATTAGTCAGTCACCACACGACCCCCCGCCCCGCATCGTGCGGGGTTAATAAGGGGGACGCGAATAATTTGGTGACCGTTGGTTTGCATAGGTTAGATATCGTTTATAGCACTAGAATCTGCTTCTTGTCAAGATGGTAAATTGACCATAGAATAAATGGTATGCGTACGCTTGCACGGGAAATTACAGAAAAAGTTGGTCAGGAAGTACTTCTTCAAGGTTGGGTTGGGGCGCGGCGCGACCACGGGAAGATTATGTTTTTGGATCTCCGGGACCGGTCAGGGCTAGTACAATTGGTTTCGACCAAAGATAAGGGCGATGCCCGCCCTGAAGATGTTATCGAAGTTATTGGATTAGTCAAAGAACGCCCTGCATCCATGGTCAACCCGAAGATTCCTACAGGTACAGTAGAAGTGGAAGTTAAGGAGCTCAAGATCGTGTCCAAAGCCCGGGAGCTTCCGTTTCCTATCGATACGGATGGATTGGAGCTTAATGAAGAAGTGCGGCTTAAGTACCGGTACCTCGACATGCGTCGGCCCCGGATGAACCGCAATCTCCGCATGCGTTCAAAGATGACCATGTTTATCCGTAATTATTTACACGCGCTTGATTTCGTCGAAATAGAAACACCAATACTCACCAAAACCACGCCGGAGGGCGCCCGTGATTTCATCGTGCCGTCCCGACTCCAAAAAGGCAAGTTTTACGCGCTTCCTCAGAGCCCACAGCAATATAAACAGCTTCTTATGGTCGCGGGATTCGAGCGGTACTTCCAGATCGCGCGGTGTTTCCGGGATGAAGACCCACGCCACGACCGAGCGTATGGCGAGTTTACTCAACTAGACATGGAGATGTCCTTCATCACGCAAAACGACATTATTACTCTTGCCGAAGATTTATTTACCAAACTCGTCACTGAACTCTTTCCGGAGAAGCATATATCTCAAAGTCCCTGGCCACGGATCCCACATGCGGAGGCCAAAGCAAAATATGGCACGGATAAGCCGGATTTACGGCGCGATAAGAAAGATCCCAACGAGCTTGCGTTTTCCTGGACAGTCGATTTTCCGCTATTCACCGAGCAGTCCCAGGAGGATTTCTATCATGGCTCAGGGAAAGCCAAGTTTGCGCCTTCCCATCATATGTTTACCAGTCCCCATCCTGATGACATCGGGCTTCTCGAGACCAACCCGCTCAAGGTTCGTGGTCTTCAGCACGATTTGGTGCTCAATGGATATGAAGTGGGCGGTGGGAGCATCAGAATTCATCAGAGAGAAGTCCAGGAAAAAGTGTTTGACCTCATTGGATTTACTGAAGCGCAAAAATCACAATTTGCCCACATGTTGAACGCATTTACGTATGGGGTTCCGCCACACGGCGGTATCGCCCCGGGCATTGACCGTTTTCTTATGGCCATCCTAGGTGAGCCAAGTGTCCGCGAAGTCATGGCCTATCCGGCGAGCGCCTCCGGTCAGATTTCCGTCATGGATGCCCCCAGCGAGGCCACTTCCGAGCAACTTGCCGAGCTAGGTATTTCCATACGCGCGAAAAAAGAATAACTCATGCCCAAAGAAAAGATTGTCAACCAGCATTCTCACCAGTGGATTGGCGGTGCATGGCATAAGATTTTGTACCTTGTCATTCTTGCAGGGTTTTTTCTTTGGTATCCGGGACAGAACCGTTTATTGATGATTGCTCCGGGAACATCTTCAAACGCTTTCACCATACCACTTCCTCTTCCTTCGATCGCGCCGTATCCTATCAATGTCACTGGTGTGCGCCCCGGCGATGAAGTCACGGCGGGAGGCGTCGTCATTGAAGATGTAAACTCGGGGGTCGTGCTTTTTCAACGTAATAGTTATGAATCATTTTCTCCGGCATCTACGACAAAGATTTTGACAGCTTTAGTGACCCTCGATACGTTTTCTTTGGATGACGTCATGACGGTCAAAACTCTCCAGAATAACGGAGCGAGCATGAAGCTTGTTCCCGGTGAGCGTATTACGGTTGAAAATCTTCTGTATGGCGCTCTTATCCAGTCCGGTAATGATGCCGCCTGGGCTCTCGCTGAAAATTATCCGGGTGGGGTAGAAGCGTTTGTGGTAGCCATGAATGAGAAGGCAAAGGATCTTCATCTCACCCAGTCACATTTTACCAATCCCGTTGGCTTTGATGATCCGACGCATAAAATGACTCCTATGGATCTCGCGAGACTGGCGGGAGTTGCCCTTTCCAATAAAACGATAGTCAAAATGGTCGCTATCCCGCAGATTACCATTTCTGACGTTACCCATACGTATTTTCATAATCTCACGAACGTCAATGCGCTGTTGGGTAAAATTCCCGGTGTCGGCGGCATCAAAACAGGATGGACGGAGGAAGCAGGGGAAAATCTGGTGACCCTGGTTGAGCGTGGCGGTCACCGCGTGATCATCGTGGTTCTTAAAAGCAAAGACCGCTTCATCGATACCACCAAACTCATCGACTGGGTCTTTACCAATCACCGTTGGGAAGTCCCAGCTCCGTGAGGGGTATGATACAATGCCCTTCATGGAACCAGTTGTACAAAAGGCAGGCGTGGTCGCCATCATTGGCCGCCCAAACTCCGGCAAATCGACGCTTCTCAATAACCTTCTCGGCCAGAAAGTGTCTATTACTTCGCCTAAACCGCAGACCACCCGGTTTGCCATTCAGGCTGTGTACGAGGATGACCGCGGGCAGATCATATTTGTCGATACTCCGGGGGTGGTGGGGAAGGTCAAAGATCAACTCGCCCGACGGATTAATTTGGACGCAGAGAGTCAAGTAAATAAAGCACTTGATCTGGGGATCTATCTCGTCGATCACGCGAGAGAACGGGAGGTGGAGGAAAACAAGACGTTTGGACTAGTGCGAAAGTTTAAAGGGCACAAATTATTAGTTATTAACAAAATTGACATCATAAAACCTACCCATATTGTCCAGTATAAATTTATGGAGGAGGAGTTTGACGCAGTGGTAGAGGTATCGGCTTTAGAACGCAAACACCTGGGTAAACTTCTTCAGGTAATTTTTGAATTTCTTCCGGAAGGAAAGCCGACGGTGGACGCAACAGATTTAGTCCAGCCGGGACTTAATATCGACAGCAAGACCTTTCTATCCGAGATTATCCGGGAGAAAGCGTTTCTGTTTCTCCGGCGGGAAGTGCCCTATTCAGTCACGACGGTGGTCGATGATGTGATAGTCCGGGACAATGGTCTCCTCTATGTCAAAGCGCGTATTCTCACCTCGGCAGACCGCTACAAATCCATGATTATCGGTAAAGGTGGTGTCATGGTCCGTGAAATCAGTATGGCCGCCCGCAAGGAACTCGAGACAGCGACAAACAAGAAGGTGTACTTAGAGCTCACCGTCGAAACAGACCCTCATTGGATGGACACTGTTTAGTTTTTTTTGTCATCTTTACCGTTGTCATTCCCGCGAAGGCGGGAATCCAGCATTTTTAGTCGTTGAAAAGTCTCCTCTTTTCCCAATATTTCCAATGACTCGAGCAGGGGCGGTCCGACGGTTTTACCGGTCGCGGCGAGGCGAAGCTCCATAAATACGTCTTTTGTTTTCATTCCTGCCTTATCTGTCGCTTCCCGAATGGCTTTCTCCATTGCGTCATGATTCCAATCGCAGGTCTCTAAGGATTGACGCGCGATGGTTAACAACTCATTGTTTATTGGTCGTTCTAATTCTTTAGGTTTCTCAAAGAAGAATCCCGCCATCGCTTCATATTCCGTAAGTGTTTTGATTCTTTCGCGTACTAACGGCCACGTTTTTTCAATCATCTTCAACGGATATTTTTGTTTAAAAAAATTAAATAGCTGATCGCTGATCGCTGAGAGCTGATAGCTTCTTAAATACTCCCCATTCATCCACCGTAATTTTTCTATATCAAAGACCGGCGCGGTGGTCTGGATTTTTTTTAGATCAAACACTCGTATCATTTCATCAATCGTAAATAGTTCTTTTCCATCGGGATGGGTCCATGCAATCGTTGCCAGATAATTGACGACTGCCTCCGGAAGAAATCCTTGCTCTTTGTACCAGGACGCCCATACAGGGTTTTTTCTTTTTGAAAGCTTACTCTTGTCCGGGTTTCGCAGAAGTGGCATATGGGCATATACCGGCAACTCCCACCCGAAAAATTGGTAGAGAAGGATGTGTTTTGGCGTTGAGGAGATCCATTCTTCGCCGCGGATGATGTGGGTTATCTCCATGAGATGATCATCGACAACTACCCCCAGGTGATACGTCGGAAACCCGTCGGATTTAAGGATGCCCTGATCATCAATGAGCTTGTTTTCAAAAGCAATGTCTCCCCGGATGAGATCGGTGAATGTTGTCGTTCCTTCTTTCGGCACCTTGAGTCTTATAACATATTTTTCACTTTTGACTTTTGACTTTTGACTTTTGACTTCTCTGCAGTGTCCATCATACCTCGGAGGCTCATGCCGTGCTTCCTGATCTTTTCGCATTTCACTCAGTCGCTCCGGAGTACAGAAACAGTAGTAGGCATGGTCTTTTTCGACTAACTCTTCGGCATATTGTTTGTAGATCACTAAGCGGTCCGATTGCCGGTAGGGAGTAAAAGGGCCGCCGTTATCCGGACCTTCGTCGTGGGGAATACCGAGCCAAGTGAGAGACCCGAGTATCCGCGTCTCTGACCCTTCTACAAACCGCGTCCGGTCGGTGTCCTCGATGCGGATAATGAATTGTCCGTTGTTTTGTTTGGCGACCACATAGTTGATAAGCGCCGTATAGGCATTGCCGATGTGAAGATTTTCGCCGGTCGGTGATGGGGCAATACGCGTACGTACGGGTTTCATAAGCTTGTACGATTGATTCTATCAACTGGTCACCTTATACTCAATGTACTGATGTATATCTAATGTATGGCTAATCTCACCGAAACCGCCTATTACACCCGCCGGACTATCAATTGGTCGATACTTGCCGTCATTTCCTATATCGTTCTCCGTTTTTTTTGGAGTGTGTTCGTCGCCGTTTGGCTTGAGATATTTCCACCCAAACCACCGCCACCAAATTTCCGGTTTGGTAAGCTCCCGGCGTTAAAATTTCTTGAAGCGTCGCCATCTGCTCAATTTACGTATCGCCTGGAAACGATCGTCGGCAATGTTCCGGTGGCATCCGAGTCCGCTGCGGTCTATTTCATGCCCAAACCCGCGGCAAATCTCCTGGCGCTTTCACGGACACAAGATTTTGCTTCCCGTTTAGGTCTTGATCCTAATCCCATCGAGGAAACGAAATCAGTATATCGTTTTGAAGATGCAACCGCGTCGCTTCGCCGCTTGCGGTACGACATCGTATCCAATAATTTTATTTTACGGTACGGGTTTGAGCAGGACACGGGACTTTTTTCGGACCGCAATATCCCGGGTGTAGACGCTGGGATAGCTGAAGGCAAAGCTATGCTTCAGACGTTTACGCTCTACGGGACGGATTTGTCCCAAGGCACGAGTAAGGTTAGCTTTCTCAAGATCGTGGGCGATAAACTTGTGGGTACGACAAGTTTATCTCAAGCTGATGCTCTGCGGGTGGATTTTTTCCGCCGCAGTGTGAGCGGGATGAGACTTTTTCCGCCAAATCCGGATGAGGGACAGGCAGTATTTATTTTTTCCGGATCGAAAAATGAGAAGAAAAAGATTCTCCAGATCGCCTACACCCTCTGGCCTATAGACTACGAAACACAAGGGACCTATGCGCTCAAACCCAGTAGTTTAGCATGGGAAGAACTTCTGGCAGGTCGCGCCTATATCGCGCGGTACCCGACGAGCACGGGTACTAATGTTGTCATCCGGCAGGTGTATCTGGGATACTACGATAGTTTTGATCCGCAGATGTATCTCCAACCCATATTTGTCTTTGAAGGGGATTTCGGCTTCCTGGCATACGTCCCCGCAGTTGCCCCCGAATGGACGGAGTGAGGTAGGTAGTTGATTTTTATATTTTATCTAAATTCCTTTAAACTCCTATAAAATCCTTTAATCTCCCGTACACCCTCCCGTAATTCTCCCGTAAAGTCTCTATGGGGTTGACAGATCATACCGTTCCGTGTAACCATATATCTATGAGTTTACGAAATATTATTGTTTCTTCGTTGACCTTTTTTCTTTTGGCTAATCCAGCCATGGCTGTCACGAAACCCAATGAACTTCGAGCAGAAGCAGTAGCAAGTCGTGAAGCCGTCAAAGAAGCAGTTAAAGAGAAGCGAGAAGAGATACGAACTGCTGCAAAAGAACGTTGGGAAGAATTGAAAAACACCCGTGAAGCCACCCGTGAAGCAAAACGAGCAGAGATCAAAGAATCAGCACAGACCAAAAAGGAAGAAGTGAAGGCAAAAGTCACGGCGATGCGTGACGAGCGCAAGAAGCAGATTGTAGAGCGGGTTCAGGAGCGGCTTGGAGCAGTCAATACCAATCGGACGGATCATTTTCAAAAAGTTCTTGACCGGCTCTCAACCGTTTTGGATAAGGTCGTCTCCCGCAGCGAAAAATTGAAAGCAGAAGGAAAGAACACCGCCAATATTGAGGCTGCAGTCACCACAGCGCGTCTTGCGATTACTACAGCCGAGTCTGCGGTTGTTACCCAGAAGGGGAAGACGTATCAGGTGACCGTGACGGATGATACCACAGCCAAAAATGACGTTGGTGCGACAGTCAAGCAGTTACAGACAGATCTACAATCAGTTCAAGTGGTTGTGAAAGCTGCCCGCGATGCTGTTGAAAATGTATATCAGGTTATGAAAACTGTCGTAGGAGTGAAAACCGAAGCTTCACCAAGTGCGGTGACACCATAAATATGCCAGACGTTGCACCACTATCTTCATCAACTGAACCCGTGCCTTCGGTTATGCCGTCGGTCTTAAATAATGGGACCGTAGTTGTCCCTCCGGAAGCGCCTAAGAAAGGACCAGGACTTCTTTGGCTTGCGGTTATTTTCGGTGTTGCCATTATCGGAGGACTCGCATATTTTTACTATGCTGGGCAGCAAAAGCAGGTTGAAACAGTTGCCAATACTCCACCAAGCCTGATCAACGGATCAAGTAAGCCCAATCAGGGGTTTGACGCCTCCATACCAACGCCAACACCAACGACCATGGTCACTCCCACGCTTTCTTCGTCAGATAGTATTACCGATATCGAAAAGGATCTGAATACGACAACGATAGAATCCGGCAATTCTTCAGAATTTACCACCGACCTCCAAGGCCTCTAACAGTGTCATCCCCGCGTACGCGGGGATCCAGAGTATAATAAGCGTTCATAATGATTCTTTCTAAGAATCGCATTGTTACTTTTCAGAAAAAAATATTTGAATGGTGGTCTACCCATAAGCGTGATCTCCCGTGGCGTCATACGCGCGATCCCTACCGGATCATGGTGTCGGAAGTCATGCTTCAGCAAACACAGGTACTTCGCGTCGTCGCGAAGTACCGTGAGTTTATCCAGACGTTCCCTACGGTCGTTGATCTTGCCCAAGCAAGCCCCGCCCAAGTGTTGCGGATATGGAAGGGGATGGGATATAACCGCCGCGCATTGTATCTTCACAAAGCAGCCAAGATTATTGTTGAAAACGTTTGGCCTGTCATTCCCGCGCACGCGGGAATCCAGAGTAAAATTGTCAAAACTTTTGATCTAAATAATTTTCCTAAGAGTGAAAAGGAACTGCGCAAACTTCCGGGACTGGGTACATATACTGCTCGAGCAATTTTGGTATTCGCATATGAGCAGGAAGTCCCACTCGTCGATACAAATATCCGTCAGATTATAACCCATTTCTTTTTTACCAAACAGGCAAAAGGCCCGGCCTTGATGGGCCTCAAAGGTCGGGCCTTGGAAAAGGAAATTGAAGATATTGCCCGTCAATTGATCCCACCCGGTAAATCCTGGGCATGGCACCAGGCCCTCATGGACTATGGCGCACTCGCTTTGCCCGTATTAACCCGTTCACCCGTTCACCCGTCACCAAGGAAAGGTCTTCCTTTCCGTGACTCCAATCGCTTCTACCGTGGCCGCATCATCGACCGCTTGCGCGATGGAGAAATTTCGGAAAAAAAGTTAGTGAGTGAGCTGGTAATAACGTACACCAAGCCGGCAGCATTCATTCACTCTATTATCGATTCACTTACGAAAGATGGCCTCCTGCAACGAACCTCCCGTGGCGTCCTGCGATTTCCAGTCAAATAAGGAGTGAGGAAATCTAAGGGAGTGAGGATATTTTTCAGATATCATAAGACCAACCATCACAAAATTATGCTCGAGCATAATTTTGTGATACTCTGGGGTGGAGATATGAAGAAGCGAAATTACATTGATGAGTCATCTATGACTGATGACCAGTTTCAAAAAACCGCCTCATTCCTGTATGACCGATTTAAACAAGAGAGCCGGGATAAGAAATACGCATCAATCAAGCAAATACTTTCATTTCTTGGAATGGGCGCGACGATTGCTACTGCTTTTATAGCACCAAATGCAGCAGGTGCCATAGGAAAAGCATTCTTTTCTCCGTCATTTTCGCACGACCCCGACGGTTGGAAGCGCTTTCATAAAGGGTATTTGAAGCAATCACTGAAGAGGCTTGAGATGCAAAAACTCGTTAAGTATGCCGTTGAAGACGGTCAAGATGTGGTCATGATTACCCAACGGGGAAAAATGAAAATTCTAAAATATTCTCTAGAAAAATTAGAGGTGAAGAAGCCGGATAGTTGGGATCAGAAATGGAGAGTAGTAATTTATGATATTCCCACAAGGGACAAGGGCCTTCAGTTGGTCATACGAGATGCACTAAAAGCCATGGGGTTCTATCAAATGCAGGAAAGTGTTTATCTTTTTCCGTATCCGTGTTTAGACGAAGTAGAGTTTCTTCGTTCGTTTTACGCTGCCGGTTCTATGGTCAAATACCTTCTTGTCACGAAGCTCGAAGACGATCAACCATACAGACAATATTTTGGCCTTTGATGGTTTTCATAACCAATCCGTTTGTGAAAGGAACTAGGCATCACAAAATTATACTCGAGCATAATTTTGTGATGGATCGCGTTGGTTGGTAGGGGAGCTTAAAGTGCGATATAATCACACGGTAGAGATATACTTTGGGAGATCGTCTAATGGTCGGACAACGGACTCTGAATCCGTTTATCTTGGTTCGAATCCAGGTCTCCCAGCCAAAATTCAGAATTCGCATTTTCGCCAAAATTCGGAGCG
>CAYHFH010000022.1:9787-12405 GCA_964355865.1 uncultured Gammaproteobacteria bacterium | reverse complement strand
GATTGTTGGCTAAAGAGGGGATTTGATAATGCTTAGAAAGCCAGGCTTTCAAAGAGCAAAGCCAGGCTTTCTTTACACAATAGTATGGCGGAAGATAATGCGGATTTGGTCAAATCGGAAATAAAGCCCATGACGCGCGGGGAGCGGATTGCCGCAGGGATCGGGAAGTGGGTCGAGAATCAAATGCCGCCCGCAGTGGGCGAACGGTACAAAAAGACGTTGACCACAATTGCGGCGAGTTTGACGAGCGAGCGCCCTGAGCTCTTTGCCAGGCTCCAAAAGCCCATCGAAGTGGCAGCTAAGATTGCCGGCTGGGCGGATCCGGTGGTAAAGGTGGCCCTCGGGGCTGCGACGCTCTACGGTGTGGGGGCTATCCTCGTGGATCCGGCCGGAGCCATGAATGCGGCAGGAGCGATCGTGGATGTGAGTAAAGTCGTGGGAACTGCAGTAGTGACTGCCGGAGTGAACGCGTTTAAGTATGTGGTGGAGGGCGTGACTGAGCTGGGAAAACGGGTTGGAGAGACGTGGGAGAGGATCGTCAACCCAATGCCTTTTCCCGGAAAAGATGTACCTACACCGACCCCTCCAGTGGATCTTCCAAAAAATTTTAGAAAATAGACTATAACATTAAAAAAATGCTACTTCCAATCTTCCGAATAATTGGTACATAGGTACCTGCTGAACGGGTATCAAACGAGGTATTGACTTCTGTTATTTTTGTATAGTACAATATTTATATTATTCAAAAAGGATACTTTTTGCACAGTGTGATAACAATATATGCTCAAACAAGCCGTCTTAAAACAGCAACATGATGTCCAGAGACTGCTCTCCTTGCTGTATGTAGAGCGGGACCAGATGGTGGAAGCAATCAAATGGTTGGATACTGATCTCATCAAAGTTATACTCGGGCCACGGCGCGCAGGGAAATCTGTCCTTGCACTGATGCTTCTCAAAGACCGGCCGTTTGCCTATGTGAATTTTGACGACGAGTCCATGATTGGTCAGGAAGAGTTTGACTATGACGCATTGATGAGCGCGCTCCATGGAGTCTACGGAGCGACGAAAACCATACTGTTTGATGAGATACAGAACTTGCCGAAGTGGGAGGTATTTGTCAATCGTCTGCATCGGCAGGGATACAACATCATCCTTACGGGGTCCAATGCCCGATTATTAAGCAGCGAGCTTGCCACCGCGCTTACCGGTCGGCATATTCCTCTGGAAATACTGCCGTTTAGCTTGAGCGAGTTTTTGCGCGCCAAACAGTTCAGCGTTTCTGCCGACGAGCTCGCATTGCCGGAGCACAGGGGAGAGCTTCTTCGTCTTTTGGAACAGTTCATCGTCCATGGAGGATACCCTGAGGTAGTAATAAAAGACATGGATGCAATGGGGTATCTGACTGTTTTATTTGATTCCGTGCTTTTTACCGACGTCGTGAAGCGGCATAACGTGCGGTTTGTCGCACAGATCGATAGTCTCGCGACGTATCTCGTCAATAATGTCGCCCAGGAGTACAGCATGAGAACGTTGGCACGCGTGCTTGGGTTCAAAAGCGGCGTTACGCTCGAAAAGTATCTCCAGTATCTGACCGAAGCATACATAGTCTTTGCCGTCTCCCGTTATAGTCCCAAAGCGGGGGAAAGACTTACCGCGCCTAAAAAAATTTATTGCGTGGATAATGGATTGGTCAGCGCAAAGGCTGTACGGCATTCGTCTGACCATGGAAAGATGCTTGAGAATATCGTGCTTACCGAGCTTGTCAAACAAGGGATTGTCCCCAACAGGGACTTATTTTACTATAAAACCCGCAATGGCAGGGAGATAGACTTCGTCATAAAAAAGAATACGGAGGTGACAGAGCTTATACAGGTAGCCTACCAATTTGGTAGTCCGGATACGGAAAAGAGGGAAGTGAAGGCGCTGGTGGAAGCCGGCGAGGAGCTTCACGCGGACAAGCTGACCATACTGACGTGGGATCAAGAGAAACAGCTGTATAATAACGGAAGGAATATACACGTCGAATCATTCTGGAGACGTTTTTGTCAAAGCACAATCGTGGTCAAGAAAAAAGAGCGAATTCCTTTTCAAAAGTACATCAAAAAACGGTGGGGCACACTTTCCGCTGAGGATAGGAAAACGATCAATCGATGATTGGTAAAAATGCTTATTGCAATATCCCGAACGATGCGTGCATAATGAATAAATAATAGTTTGCCCATGGCGGGCGTAAGGAGGATAAAACCTATGGAGGATAAGCTTCGAGCAATTGTTACTAAAATAGAAGCATCGACACTCAAGGACGCAGATAAAGAGGAGCTCTATGCCACGATTAGCGAGGGATTACAGGCTACCGTGTGGCCTGTCTTGCTTAAATATATGCCCAAGGAGGAGCTTGAGTTTCTCGCGGCAGATCCAAAGAGCAGAGTAACCGTTGAATCGTATGCCAAACTCATCGAGGATACGATCAAAGACGGGGTGGCTCTTCAGGAGATCGAGGGGCTCATGAATAAGGTGCTCGAGGAAGTGGAGAAGGCGCTGACTCAAGAAGGAATAAAGTAATGTAAGCCCTCCTGGCCTTCCTTTCCGCCTTACCTACTATTCGTAGCGCGGCGGCA
>CAYHFH010000022.1:3653-9687 GCA_964355865.1 uncultured Gammaproteobacteria bacterium | reverse complement strand
GTAGCGCGGCGGCAAGAGCGGCCTTAGGCGGGTTCAAGAATCTCTAATCCAAAGCTTGAGCTTTGGAAAGAGCTTCTAGAAAGAGGAAATCTATGGCAGAAGCAGGATCACCATCAATGGCAGAAGTACAGGTCAAACCCACAGGGATCGTGGACCGGGTGAGGAAAACACTTCGAGAAAAGTTTACCCCGACCGGACGCGCCGAAGTGATGGCGCAGAAACAAATGGATACGATCCTCGCGCAAGTAGCCCCGGAAGACCGAGTAAAAGCCATGGAGCATCTGGAAAAAATGCGCCCGGATTTAGTAGCCGGGAAAATGGAAGACGCAAAAGGAAGTCTGGTGCGTGATGCGGTGATTGTGGGAGGAAGTACAGTAGTTTTTGTAGGTGGAATGTTTGGATTAAGCAGAGTTGATAAAGTGAGAGATGGTGCGCTATCTTTGGCCAGAAAAGGAAAAGATGCGGTGAGTGGCGCTATCAATTGGGTATTGAGAAGGAAAAATTACGGGGGGGCTAGTGTGGTTGATCCATATGCCGCAGGACCAAGCATGATTCAGAGTGTTTTAGATAAAGTCCCAAATTATGGAGGGGCTAGTGTTGTGCCTCCATTTGATGGTTCGAAAGTAATGCAGGCTGCATTTGACGCTGCAAAAAAAACTGGTAAGAAGTGATGCAGTGACAGCAAAAGTTGTTAATCCCCAAAACAGCTTGTGGGTAGGCACGAGGCGAAAAATGATGCGTTCGCCCCGAACGTTTGACCTCGATACCTCTTTTTTATTAATAAACTACCAGAATTTATAACGGGAGATTTATGGGAAGGTACCCCACTTCGCCCCCCACTCCGTCAAGACTATGCGGGGCAAGAAGGCTACGCGGGGCAAGGCGGGAGAGTAAGGGGATAAGGAGGAAATAGGGGAGGGAAAACTATTGTGGTGGCCCGGTAAAAAAGCACTCATGGTACAATATCCTCATGAGTATTGATAAGATGGTCGGCTACTGGCGTCAGTCAGCCAATGAAGCAAAAGAAAACGCAGAGGAAACCTATACCAACAACCATGTTGACTGGGCATTTTTTTTCTGGCATCTGGCAATAGAGAAACTATTTAAAGGAATTATTGCCAAGAATGGCAAGACGCCTCTTCCCGTTCATGATCTTGCGAAGTTAGCTTCCATCGCTGGAATTACTCTTTCTGCAAAGCAGCGGGACAATCTGGATGAGATTACCACATACAACATTGATGCGCGCTATGATGATTATAAGCGTAATTTTTACAAAAAGGTTACCAAAAAGGCATACCATGAGCAATGGTTGGATACTTGTAGGGAGATATTTTTATGGCTATCGACCATGTATTAAATCGTCGGATTTTGGATACCGTCCGTCAATACGGCCTCATGTTGCGTCATGAAGGTATTCCGTTTGCGCGGCTCATCGTATTCGGTTCGCAAGCGAAAGGTTCTGCGCGGTCATGGAGTGATATAGATGTGTGCGTGGTAAGCGATAGGTTTGGTAAAAACAGACACACAGAGCGAGTCAAGCTTATGCGGGCCCGCCGGAATGATGTGCTCCTTGATATCGAACCCCATCCGTATCACCCCAACGATTTGAACGACAAGTATGATCCGTTGGCTGCTGAAATCCGCACCTACGGTATACAAGTGGCGTAAGATACTCCACGGAAACGTTTGAGGACGGTTCCTCTTTGTACCACGGAAATTATCAGAATCCATTACGGGAGAGTTATTGGAATTTACCCCATTTCGCCCCCCACTCCGTCAAGACTATGCGGGGCAAGAAGGCTACGCGGGGCAAGGCGGGAGAGTAGGGGGATGAGGAGGAAATAGGAGGAAATAGGAGAAGATAGGAGAAATTAGGAGGGAAGGGTGAGTCATCAGCTATCAGTCGTCAGCCGTCAGACATAAGTGAGGAATGAGGGGAGAGATGGTTGCTGCCCCGACGGCAAGTGTGATAGTGTAGAGGGATGGGAGAGCAGAACGCTTCAGAAAAATTACTTCAGACCGAACCCATGAGCCGATTGCAAAAATATGCTAAACGTGGTGGCATGAGCGCGGCGGGCCGGGGGGAGTGACGGACGAATATCTGAAATCCATTGCTGCGATTCATGGCGCGATTCCTCCGGGCACGACAGAAGAGGTATTTCGAAATCGTATAAAGCCGGTATTGGAAGCGCGGGCAAAAGCTGCAGGGTATGCGGCGATGGTGGGAGAAGTCGTGACGGCTGCGATAACCACAATGTTGATTATGCGGAGAGGAAAACGGGCAGCAGAAAACATCCAAACAAAAGTGAATGCGTTTGTTGATGGTCGGCTTCAAGACGATGATGTGAGAGGAATATTAGATATGTACACTGAATTGCCCTCCATGCATCCACAAGCTGTGCATTCACAAGATACTGCAACTGTAATTGATTCGAATGACATAACGACGATAATACCTTATGAAGAGGATCCGGGTTATCGTAGAACCGCAGCAGATGATATTAAAGAAAATGTCAAAGGTATTTATAATACTGTTGCATCAGGCATAGGTAAAGTTACGCGTGGTGGGAGTGCGTTGGTTGGTATCGCAACTGGTGCGGCGATAATCGAACGCGGGCCGGTACATGCCGGAGCGAAACTCAATGCAAAAATGGAGACGGCGATCGGTACCCGAGCCGTAAAAATTGTCGACCGGATTATGAAGGGGTGGGATCAAGCGGATAAAAATATCGACAGAAGCACGCCGAAATCTGTAGCGGTGTTATGATTCCCACAGTATGGTAGAGTAGAAGTATGGGAGAGCAGAATATTCAACAAATAATACCTAAGGACATTTCACAATCCACCGATTTATCTGCTCAAGAAGTCCAAAAGTTTACTACTGAAGCGATAGGGGCACGCGATGAGTTTGTGAATTGGTCCCAAAAAGAATTACATCGTGATGAGATGATGTCACCTCGAAAAGGCTTGGCAGGGTACATAAAATCTTTCCAAGAGTCCCCGTCAAAAAATTTGTTACTCGCGTCATTATCCGCGGTAGGGTTATCAAATATTGGTCTTACGATAGCTGGAAATAAAATTGGGTTATCAAATTCGGATATAGCATTTCATTGGTACGGTACATTCGGAGCGCCAATATTGGAAGAGCTTTTATTCCGTAGTAGGAAAATCCCTAAGTTCATTAGTCTGATTGGCGAAAAAGTTGGTTTTCCAGTTCGATCTGATCGTGCTCGATTAGGAACAAGCGCTCTATTTGCTTTAGCGCATGTTGACCAAATGCTGGTTAATCGGTTGGCGCCTTTACAAGTATTTGCCGCATCTGAAACATTTCAAAAAATATCACATGAGCGGGGACTTGCAGCATCCATCGCGTGTCATTCTCTGTTTAACGCAGTGAATTTAGGAGCGATGTATAGCTTCGATGGACCCCTGCTCTCGCGACTTTTAGGACAAAAGAGCCAAGGTTTTTTACGGAGTGCGATAAAAGATGATAGACAATATAATTTTATTCGTACGCTGACGAATATATCGTTAATTGGTTTGCAAATTGGTATTGGTATCGCTGGAATAAAAGAAATACTTGATGACAAGATGACTAACGATTTACTTGATCGTGTGCGCGGCGCTAAAGATGGTAATATCCTGGTAGATTTTAACAAAATTCGTGATGTATCAAAAAGTTTATTATCCAATCCTTCGACCGATGGGTATAAATTTCAGGCTGGTATAGAACTCATGTATACGACGGCCATGCTTGAAAAATCAACACTCCCTCCTCACATGACCCGGGAATCGTATGCCCGAGAACAGGTGCAACAAGCAATAGCTGAAACGTGGAGAAATAAGAAGACACTTAAAGACAGAGTACAAAAAGCATTTTCTTATATCGATATGCAAAGCGGCGGAATTCAAGCGGATGTGGTTAGATGAGAGAATAACGGTCACTATTGTGGTAGAGTAGAAGTATGGCAGAGCAAATACTTCCTCTAAAAGAACTTCATCCAAATCTTCCAGAAACAGGGAAGCCAATTATCATTTCGGACAAGTCCATAGAAGCTTCGACGAGCGTATCTCAAGCGTTATCCAAAAAGGATATCACTACTGCACAGGCAAACGCACAGACGCTTACAGATTCGATACTACAGGATTTGTCTGTATCTGGTGTGAACATTAAGCCCCGTGAAAAACAAGGGGTTAAGAACAGGATAAACGATATATTTGGGCAAATCGGCACCAATGTCGAACATAAAGTATTTTCTCCTGAAACAGTTAAGGATCTAGAATCATATAAAACCATTCTTGCTTCACTTGAACAAACGTACGATCTTTCGCGTGTATCGCCAGAAATGTATGAAGCCGCGAACGGCATGACACGGAATTCAGTCCTATCAACCCTGAGTATGTATGGATTTAGTGCTCTTATAAGTCCGAGTTATGCTTTAGAGATTGCCCGGTCAGCGGGTACCCTCATTAAGGAAAAATCGTTATGGAAACGTGGGTTTGCGGCAATGAGTATAGGAATGAACGTGTTGCCATATATCTACGTACTTGGCATAATTCCACCAATTCTTTCTTCGGAAAAAATAAGCAAAAAATTTAAACAGAGTATGATGGGCCTCCGGACGAGGATAAACGAACGCGCAGCAAATTCGCTCTATATGCGGGACTTTGAATTTATGCATGATAAACCCGCGGCGGAGATCATGAATATCGTTAACAAAGGAAAGGAAGCCACGATAGATTTGTTCGCGACGACTTATGAGGAAATAATACCGATGATTGCATCTATGGGTGCTACGACGGCAAGCGAATTTATGATGGCACCACCTGCGGGGATTATGAGCATGTTGCGTATCCCCATGCTTGCACAGCATGGAGAGCAGACCATGCAGGGAATGTTGGTCGCACGTGCGGAAGAAGCACAAAAAAAAGACCTTATTGATTCCCGAATCCTTTCTGCCCTCCAAAGTCTAGAAGTGGTCAAAACGACTGAAAATATGGCGCATGCAATAACCGAACTAAAAGAGAATATGGCTCGGCGCGATGAGATAGCAACCACTAGGAATGTGCTAGAAGCCGGACGGGAAAAGAGCGCAGAAAGAAGGGAAATGGTATTTTCTTGGGCGATTCCATTTGTTAATGGAGGATGGAATGCATTGATGGAAAAAATAATAAATCCGAAAGCCGGGATGGATGAAATGCTTATGCGAGCAGCACCTCCGTTTGGATTGTCGGCTAGTTTAGAGGGGGTAAGCAGCGCATTTGCACAATTAATAGTGAAAAATTATGTGAATAAGATCCAACCTGCAATCCAAGACATCAAACGGATGGAGGAGCTACTGGGGCCGTATGATCAGGTCGATACGCCGGAGGGACCCAAGGAAAAGGCGCGGATGGCAGTCGGGGGACTCAATACTTTTGATATCAGCGTCAAGAATTTGTCGTTTAAAGATATCCTTCATGAGGTGTCGCTCGACATTCCTCAGGGCTCATTTGTGACGATAAAGGGTCCGTCGGGGATCGGGAAAACGACGTTTTTCCGGCACTTGATGGGGCTTTATGGGGCCAAGGAAGGCGCGGTGCAGTATGGGGGCGTTGATCTCCAGAACATAAAAAAGTTTGGTGAAGAGTCCATTTATTCAAAAATCGCCTATGCCAATCAGAACCCGCAGTTTTTCGAGAATATGACGCTGCGGGAAAATCTCCTCCTGTGGACCAAGAAACCCACGACGGATATCGAAATCCGGCAGAGCCTGCATGATCTGCGTCTCGATGGGCTCATTGACCGGCTTGATTCTAAAGTGAAACATTACTCGGGCGGCGAGCTGCGGCGGATTGGGATCGCGCGGGCGCTTCTCAAGGATCCGCGGGTATTATTTTTAGACGAGCCGACGGCAAATCTGGACGCAGAATCGGCCACGCAAGTCTTGGAGATCATCAAAGGATTGCGGGTCAAGCGGCCGGAGATGACAGTGGTCGCTGTGACCCATGATCCGAGTTTTGAGGCGATTGCGGAGCGGATCGTGGACTTTAA
>CAYHFH010000022.1:292-3553 GCA_964355865.1 uncultured Gammaproteobacteria bacterium | reverse complement strand
GCCGGTGGAGCAGGTGTTGGTAGGAGAGGCAGAGTACAATACTGCCAATCAATAAATACTACCAATACTACCAATAAACCAATTGGGGGAATTAGGAGATAGTGAAGCTCATCCACGCGTAGGGTGGACACGGGCAGAGAGTGGATTGACCAGCATACAAGAGAGGGAGTACCATGAGAGCATGAAGCAGACCATTGCGTTCCCTCAATATGATGCGGTTTGTGATGCGTTTCGTCACTATGGTGTTTCGTATGCTGGACTGTTTGGATCACGCGCTTTCGGAGACAACCGGACGGAGAGTGATTATGATATAGTTGTTGAGTTTTCTCCAGAGTCAACTACAACGCTTTTGGGAATGATTGAACTAAGATTGTATCTTGAAGACCTACTCGGTTCGAACGTTGATCTGGTGACAAAACAGAGTATTTCCCCATATCTTCGCGATAGTATTCTATCCTCTGTAATACCGCTGTATGGATAGAAAAATTGATACCCCATATCTTTTGCATATTCGCGATGCGATAGCGCTGATTGCGGAGTGGTCGACGGGCAAGACGGCAGAAGATTTTATGGGGGACGAAAAGCTGCAAAGCGCAATCATTCGCCAGCTTGAAATCATCGGTGAAGCCGCCCGCAATGTGAGCGACGAGCGTAAATTAGCGACGCCGGAGATACCTTGGCGACCAATCATGGCCGCGCGTAACACGCTCATTCATGGGTACTTTACTGTCGACGAAAAGAAAGTGTGGGATATGGTACAAGTTGATATTCCGATGCTGCAGAAACATATAACTTCTCTCTTAGAAGATCTAGAAAAGACGAAATAGTTCTTCCATAATCCTAACCTTGAGGCAATTGCGGAGAGAATTGTGGACTTTAAGGAGATTAATCGAAAACTTGTGGAGCAGGTGTTGGTGGGGAGCGCGGACGCGACGAAGTAATCCCGCGAAGCGGGATCCACGTTGCTGTAATCCGATGAAGATCGGAAACAGCATCGGGACAATACTACCAATTTCAAATACTACAAATACTACCAATAACAAAAGAGAAGAAGAGAGAAATGGCGGGAAGATATGGTAAACTCATAGGTGAATATGAGCGAAACAGTAGGACCAGCGCCTCAATCTGCTGAACAAACGCAAACACCGAAGGCCGCAGAAGGACAAGGTTTGGACGCCACAAAATCCCCGGGCAATCCTGAAGCGCCCGTCACGAATAGCGATATAGAAAAGGTCCTCAATGATGTAGAAGAGAAGACCGGTGCCAAAACCATCCTGACTCTGGAAGAAGAAAGAGCGTGGCGGGAGCAAGCGGCAAAACTCATCAAAAACGGCGCGAAGGAAACCAAGAAACCCAAGGAGCAGCTCTTCGTCGACGAGATAGGGTTTGGAGATTATCTCAAAACATTTGGCGAGGTGAGTAAGCGCTATGGCCTGGGCATCACCAATCCCAAAGTTGCGGCCATTGAGGCGGGCTTTATCGTGAAGGGAATCGTTGATGGCTTTAACCCCGTGCGGATTACTAATTGGATGTGGAGGGCGGTCGACAAACGCGAAGAAACACGATGGAATACTTCAGAATCAAGTCCAGTAGGAGGATGGATGGTCACTCATGTCGATGGGGTTTTACAATCTCATCGCATGAGGCCTGATCAGTCCGCGGCAATGAAGCTTGGAATGCACAACAATGACGGAAAGCCATTATTTCCATTTTCTAAATTGAATCCGCATGAACAACGCTCGGCTGCCATCGCTCGTTTAAAACAATGGGGGCCGTTTCTCACAGGGCTTGCGACACTCCCGCTTTCCATTGTCACGAACCGCGCTCAGGAAGAGCTTGCCAAGGAGTTGCTGCGAGTAAAGCAAAACGTCAACACGAGAGTTGCTAATTCTCTCCTGATGGCGGAGTTTGATACGAATGAAAAACGCAACCCGGCAGCAATCATCGGCGCGGTGGAGCGGGGTAAGGGAGCCATTGCAACTCTCGTGTTTCATACCTACCGAAGCTTCATCCCCGGGATGGCAGCGTTGGGAGCGGCGACTGTGCCGCTTGCTTTTGAAAATCCACCAAGTGCGCTTCTGGCCGGCGCCCGGGGACTCATGCTCCTCATGACCGGGAAATCACGGCTGACTGAAGCACTCGTCGAGAATCAAGTGGAAGCGAAACGGCGAGGGGCAATGGAAAGCAGGATCATGGCCATCATGAACGGTATGGAGCTCGTCAAAACCGATGATACGGAGGAAGCGGCTCGGGAACTCGCGCGACAACTCACTGACCGCGACCGGTTGCTTTCCGGCGTTGAGCGCTCTCAGTCGGAGGCGGAAAAAACACGGGAGCGGATCGGCAAAGCATTTACTTTTGGTACACCTATCGTGAGCGTCGGATGGAAGGCTCTTATGGATCGGAAGCGGGGGGCCCAACCGGAAAAAAAGGAAATACATTTAAAAGATTTTTTTAGCCGGCAGAAATGGACTGATAACTGGTCGGGACTTGTGAATCAGGGGCTGGAGTACGCGGTACCGTTTTGGAATGCGTATGCCTCCCAAGAGATAACGGACCGGACGGTCAATAGCCTGGTCGGCCTCTATCATGGGACGCTCAAAGCCGCGGTCCGGGATATCAAAAAAATGGAGGAGTACCTCGGTGACTATGATGCGCTCGACCTGCCTGACGGACCCAAAGAGCGCGCGCGCAAGCCAGTGGGAACCATCACTGACTGGAATATCCATATCGACAATCTCGACTACAAAAATATTCTCCGTGGGGTCAAACTCGAGATACCCCAAGGATCATTTATCGCCATCCGCGGTGTGTCCGGAGAAGGAAAATCGACGCTTCTGCGGCAGATGGTGGGGCTTTATCAACCGGATAACGGATCGGTGACCATCGGCGGTGTACCCGTGGGCGAGATAAAGAAGTATGGGGAAGAATCTTTAAACAGCAGGATAGCCTATGCCCCGCAGAGACCGGCGTATTTCCCACAGATGACCATCCGTGAGAACATCAAGCTCTGGAGCCGGCGGGAGATATCTGATGAACATATCAAGGAAACATTAGCTAAGCTCGGGATGGAAAAATTTGTGGATAAACTTGATGATCTGAACGTGTACTTTTCCGGTGGCGAGCTGCAGCGGTTAGGGCTTGCCCGGGCGATGGTGAAAAAGCCCCAGATCCTCTACATCGATGAGCCGACTAATAATCTGGACCCCGGATCCATCGAGAAAGTGATGGATGTAGTGGTCGCCCTACGCCGAGATAATC
>CAYHFH010000022.1:0-282 GCA_964355865.1 uncultured Gammaproteobacteria bacterium | reverse complement strand
TTCACAAAGATTGTGGTGGAAAAGTAAAACTTGAAAGTGATGGATGTGGTGATGGCACTCCGCCGAGATAATCCCGGCATGACGGTAGTCGCGATCACTCATGATGCGCGGTTTGGGGAAATTGCCGATAGGGTGGTCGACATGGGGGAGCTGAATCAAGCGCCGAAACTCGCTGAGAACCAGGTGTTGGTGGGGGAGGCGGATGCGACAAAGTAATCCCGCGAAGCGGGATCCACGTTGCTGTAATTTCGATAAGAATCGAAAACAGCATCGGGACAATAC
>CAYHFH010000021.1:4450-12892 GCA_964355865.1 uncultured Gammaproteobacteria bacterium | reverse complement strand
TTGTTAGCGTTTCGCTCATCATCCAGCCGCAATAAAATGATGCCTGCGTGATGCTGCCCGACGCGATAAACAAGTTCTCCAAAATCCGTATCTGAAGTCACAAGGATTCGGTGCTCTTCTTGGGCTGTTAAAAGTATACTGGCGTCGGAAGCTCCCCGTAATAATTCCGTGATTGAACAAACATCATGGCCATTCTTTCGAAGAAAGGAGACTATCTCAAGTCCTATATTTTCATCAGCTAAAAATTTCATCCCAAAGGATATACGCGTTCGCCTTCGATACGATCTTTAGCGTAGGCCACTGCAGCATATACATCCGCCTTGGTAAGCTGCGGATAATATTTATCGGAAGCAAGTTGTTGGGCGGTCACCCCCTGAGATAAAAGCGTGAGTACCTGCTCAACCGTGATCCGCGTTCCGGCCACCACCGGCTTACCCACCATGACTTTTGGATTGATCGTGATGCGTTTTTGATAGTTCATAGTTCTCTTATTACATAAAAGTGTACCATAAGCCAACAAACCGAGGCAAATCTTCCGTCGCCCGCCCAATCCCACGGCAAGAATCGGTGATTATGGCAACTTTGACTTTAAGCATCATATCCTTTCTATCCCAACGCAATAACTTTTATCTGACAAAGCTCCTGGAATCCTTGTTTACCGTGCTCTCTTCCCTTCCCTGATCCCTTGAACCCGCCAAATGGTGTACACGGCTGCCAATGATTTCCTTCGTTGACATCAACGCATCCGGCGTTAATTTTATTGGCCACCCTTAGGGCCCGATCAACGTCTTTAGAAAATACTTGTGCACCAAGTCCATACGGCGTATCGTTTGCAAGTTCAATCGCTTCTTCTTCCGTTTGAAACGGAATCACAGGAAGCACCGGGCCGAATACCTCCTCTTTCCAGACTCTCATCTGTCGTTTCACATTGGTGAGTAGCGTTGGTAGATAATAAGCACCGCGTAAACCAACCGGTCTGCTACCGCCAGAAACAATTCTGGCACCACGGGTAACCGCATCTGAAACTTGCCCTTCCAATAGTTCCAACTGTCGCTTAGCAACCAAACTACCCAACTGTGTGCCTTCACTTTCCGGATCGCCAATCTTGACTTCTACCAATCGTTCCTCAAGCTTTTTCAATAAGGCGCCATATATTGATTTGTGGACGATAAGCCGTTTTGTCGCGTCACACACTTGCCCGCAGTTCATAAATCTACCTGTATACAATATCCCAATAATTGTATCGATATTGACGTCTTCAAAGACAACGGCTGGATTGGATCCTCCCAATTCCATGACTCCTTTGATAAATTTCTTTCCTGCAATTTCATACAATTTTTTTCCCACGGCAGTACTTCCGGTAAACCAGATAAGGTCTATGTCACTATTGACCAACTGCTCCCCTGCCTTACCATCTCCATATATTTGAGAAAAAACTCCTTCCGGAAAATGAAGAGCATCCATCATCTCGTCAATTAACTTCCCCATCAGGGGACATTCCTCGGAGTGTTTAAAAATAACAGTATTTCCTGCTATAAGATTCGGGACTACACCCCATAAAAAATTGCCGAATGGGTAATTCCAGGGGACTATGACTACGGCGATGCCTAGTGGCTCATAGACCAATCTATGTACTTTCTTATCCTTCTGATACGATATCTCATCTTTCAAGTATGCTGGACCCTGCTCAAGAAAATCTTGAAAATATCCATCATCCCAATCTAAATCACTTTTTGATTCCGTAATGGGCTTCCCGATTTCTCTCGTCACGAGCAATGCTATCTCTTTTTTACGTTTCAGAAATTGTTGATAAAGAGGTTGTAATAATTCTATGCGCTTGACGACTCCCAACGCTTTCCACCCTGCTGTCGCCGAACGCGCTTTGGCGACTTTACCGGTAATCTCTTTTACTGAGGAAATGTCAACAGAGCCGAGGACTTGGTAATTTTTCGCTGGATTTGTGGAGATAAGTTTTGCCATACGTGCCTCCTATCTTACCACATGCTCGAGTGAATACTCCACGTATGCACCTGACGTCGGCTGGCCATAGGCGATATGAGCGACCTTGTTGGGAATATCAAAAATCACTGATCCAATGGTCCCTTCTCTGCAAATACGAGGATCCGCATGATCGCTCAGAAGTCCTTTAATATCTTCTACAGAATTGACATTACCAAGCTCACCTTTCACCTTCGCGTACCGCCTCTCCGACTCAAGATTTCCTTTGTCTACCCGCCGAAATTCCGACAGATAATGATTTGTATGAACATATTTTTGTAGTTTGCATTTTTCAATGACGTACTCTTTGGCGATTGACTCGATGTTCCACAACTGATCGCCTTGAGAAAGCACATGATTAAATCCCGAAGCGCGTGGAATAATTTTCATTATCTTTTCCGTATCCTCAAGGGTTTTGCAGTCAAGTAATGCCCGAGCAATAAAATTTTTCGGTACTCCCTCACTCTCGTCCTGCTGACTCAATTCGTTTACCGCTTGCACTATTCCATACTCATTACACGCAACCGAGCATCCGATAAGGGTATTCGCGTAGTTAAGGCCAAATATCCGTGTTCCTGCAGTGACGGAATCTAACACATAAATATGAGACAACGATGTTATATCCCAATCTTCGTTATGTCCCAATAGATATCCACCTTTTGATGGAATACCGAGAATAGTGCAATGATTCGGATCTAATAGAAACGGGTCAAAATCAGCTACTTCGCGGTTGTTAGAAAGAAACAACTCGTCAAACGAGACTTTTGCCCCCTCGGCAATCCCCCGAAGTTCATCTATATATTGAGGAAAATACTTCTGTGTGTGTTTCTGAAATAGTTTTGATCGTTGCAGACGAATTGAAAAATCTTTCTGGAAAATAACTCTGCTTTTGGAAAGGACCCGTTTAATCGCCCCGTTCATCGTTTTCCCGATGGCGACGCCCACCTCATAATGCGATCCTTTTGCTTGGACAATCGGAAATTTTCTCATAACGCCTTATCCATCCAATGAAAGGTAAGCCCCTGCACAAATCCGAGTTTTTTGTAGAGGGAGAGGGCTTTGTTGTTTTCGACTTCCGGCTGGATGGAAAGGTTGCGAATTTTCCTTTTTTTTAGTGGCTCAACCATCTTATTCACGAGCAACGTCCCGATACTCCGACCGCGATACTCTTTTTTGACAAATAGCGTCTCGAGGTATGCCCATCCTTCAAACACCCGGGTGAGACACATACCGATGGGCTCTTTGTCATATCGCGCGACGAAAAAGAGGTCCTCTTTATTTTTTCCGATAAGAGCCGCCAACTCTTCTTTGTTGTACCACTTCGATTCCTCACCGCCCCATAGCTCCCGGTTCTCCTCCCCCCACCGGAAAAGGGTATCAACATCATCAAGCGTCGCAGCTGTTATAACGATGTCATCAATATTCATAGATGTTATTTCAAATATTTTTCAAAAAACGGAATGATTGCATTATTCACAATCCGGATAAACTTCGGAAACTTTTTATAATCATGACTCATGCCGGGCACTTCCACCAGCTCTTTGGGTTCATGGGCTATCCGGTATATTTCTCTTGTATGTTCCGGCGGCACGGTGTCTTCTGCGAGCCCCAAAATAATCATGAGTGGGCTTTGGACGTCGCCTACATAATCTAACGCATTATATTGCTGTGCGTCCTCCATAAAGGCCCACGGGACTTTACTCACTCCATGTCCACTGGTGCTGACTTTGGTAAACCAACCCGTTCGTTTCCAATCTTCCAAAAATTGGCTGAGCCAATCCGTCGTCCCCATCTGCTTTGGCGGAGACACCGAACAAATTGCCTTCAATTCCGGATGCTTGCTCCCCCAAATAATTGCCAACATCGCCCCCATGCTAAGACCCCAGACACCGATCCGCTTGGCGTCGACGCGTTGATGATTATAGAGGAATTCATAGATACAATCGATATCAGACAAATAATTCGTCATCCGATAGTCATCCTTCATTGTTCCTTCGCTCTCCCCGCTCCCCGAGCAATCAAAACGGATGACAATAATTCCTTTCTCGGCTAATTCCCGCGCAAGAGATACATTATTTTCTTCTTCTTTGTATCCGGTAAATCCGTGGAGGTTGATAACCGCAGGACACTTCGCATACCCCTTTGGAATATGAAGAATTCCTGTAAGTATTAATCCTTTTTTATTTTTGATTTGCACCCGCGTTTCCTGATTCATAATCAAATTTTCTTCATCCATTGAAGTATCGAATCAATCATTACTCGCTCTTTTCCGCCAAAACTATGGAACGCATCGGGAATAATAGATCCTTGAAAATTTGATGAATGGGTGTGCTCTTTTAAAATATGTAAGATATCAATAACCGGCCGATCCGTATATTCATCGCTACCAGCCAATACGACACATAGCGGTTGTTGTATACGAGAGAATGCTGATAATTTAGGTTGCGGACTATAGTAATCAAATACATCTTCATTGCCTCCGGGATCAAAGAGACTCAGGTAACGCGAGGGAGTAAGTGGCATATAAGAAATATCACTGATGAGTGACTCGCCTTTCTTTTGTTTCATCAAAGCCTTCATACGTTTCACATCGTCTTTATAGTGTTTACTACGGCTTTCAATGGGAACATCGCTTAGCGGGGAGACTAACAGGATGCCCGCAATACGTGGATCTTTTTGCGTACCGGCGTAGTAACACACTTTGTTAGCACCAGTACTAATGCCTGCAATAACGACCTCGTCAAAACCGTTACGCGCAAGAAATGAAATACCTGCTTCAATATCGCAGATGCACTCAGAAAAATTTTCGTATGAAGCACCTAGGGTAAGCGATGTATGACCTTTAGGAGTAGTGCGATCTATCTTTTTGACTGACGCAATGACGTCATGGCCTCGCGTGTTAAAAGATGCAATGCCCCACCCCTCTTCACCCAGCGTGTCAACGAACGCCTCAAGTATTCCCATGTCCCCATAAAAATTATCCGTCAACCCATGCACCCAAAGGATCGCGCGTTTCCTGGGTTTTTTCGGTGCAAAATAAATCCCCTGATGAACGAGCTTGTCTTTGGTGACAATTTCGACAAGATAGAACTGTTTCATATCATGATTTACGCATCGGCAATATATAATTGAATCCCCGAGGCCATCGACATCATTAATACAGGATCCAGAGCCTCCCTTGGATGTTCAATGTCATGAACCGTTGCGATTCCTATATGAAGCTGCATCCTTCCTTCTCCAATTCCTAATCTATCATCGGAGTCTTTCAATTTATCACAAAATCTTCCCTTATATGATTCTTGTTCATCATAGGTAGAACACTCTTTCACTACAATAACAAGATCAATATCAGAGGTAAAATCTGCACTTCCATGCGCAGCTGATCCTAGCAACCGTATCTGCCGGATACACTCATCATGTCTTAATATTTCTGCTGCGCGTGACGCGACAGCTAGCCTTATCTCAGATTCGTCATTCATCACCGTAGTATAGCAAAAACGATAATTGCAAAGCCAAATTAAAACAGTATACTAAACACAATGATAGTTACGTCCTCATTACCATTGACACTTGAACAGATAGCGCAAACAAAAGAACGATTTGGCGTCTATGTAAAAACGGTTATCGATATACGGAAAAAAATTTGTTGCGCCGGGATGGATCGGCATTTTGAGGGAGTAAAAATTCTTTTGGATTCCGGATCCCACCAATCGGATATTTGGGGAGGGGGAATTGATCTGGAAACAAAAGAAATTGATTTTAATTCTTTCATCAATATCCGGCCGCAGGATAACAACACAAAAAATGAAATTCAAAGCGAACAAGTGAAAAAAACGTATAGTGAACTGACGATATTTTTTTTCAACCCTGCGTTATGACCGAAACAAAAATGCTCATCGGGTCTCTTTCCAACGATCTCTCCCGAGTTGCAAACATGATCTATAGAAAATCATCGAGCGCCGACACTTTTTTCCATGAAATGTTCCGATGGATCAAAGCCATAAACATCAATGCTGTGAAGCCGTATATTCAAGCGATCCTGACCGATCTAAAATCTCATGAATACGATCCGCAGTATTCCGCAGAACGCGCAGAGACCTATCTTATGTACAGTATCCTCCTCCAAAATTACAGTCTCCACATGAAATAATACCAAAAGCCCATTTTTCACATCCTTGACTTTTCCCACGAATACTGCCTAGTATAAAAGAGAGGAACACTTCTATGGAAACCCCTACAGTGTTTGATGAGAGAGAGAGAGAGAGAGAGAGAGACGGTAACAAGTTCTCCGAGTTTTCCTCGTCGTCATAAAATTCTTTTTGGTTTCATCGCAACCATTGGTGTCCTAATCTACGCTGCCTTCAACCTCTGGTTCTACCGATACAGTACAAGCGGCAAAGCACCCTCGCCAAAAGCCGTCTGGCAGGCTTTAAAAGATGACACCCCGCCACGGCGGGGAGTCATCTTTACAGAAACTGTCACTCCCGCTTCTACTCCAACACCCCGTCCGACTGGCCCGGGGCAGTATGCCTGCAGCCAGGAAGGTGTCTGCAATGTCTATAGCGATGCCGCACGCACGCAGTACTGCACCGTGACGTTTGCCGATTCGCGCTGTCTGGACCAGTGCGGCACAAAGGAGAACCAATGCAAAAAATAATTGGCCGGATTGCGTTATTGGTAGTATTTGTAGTATTGGTAGTATTTGTAGTGTTGATCCCTCCTCCGCCTACCACGCAGGCAACGGTAGGAAACGTCACCTTAGACCAATCCGTGGAAGGCTCTTCCACTCTGGGCATCATCACGTCCCAGAAGCTCGTGGATACGGCAAGCTCCACCTACTTCATTGATCCTGCAGCCACGGGAAATTCCCTGGTTCTGGCCGGAAATGCTCTCATTGCCGCCTCGGGTTACCTTAATTTCGGCTCAACTTCCGGCACCAGCGGGTATGGACTGCGGGACAACGCCGGTGTTGTCGAGGCCAAAAATTCCAGTGGGGGGTGGAAACCTATCACCCCCGGCTGTCCGACCAACTGGATCATGGTGCCGGGAGATACCACGTTGGGCACCAGTGACTTTTGCGTCATGAAGTACGAGGCCAAGCAAGACGCCAACAAAAATCCTACCTCCACCCCCACCGGCAGCCCGTGGGTTTCGGTAGACTGGTACGAGGCGCGTGAAGCGTGCAAACGGGTCGATGCCCATCTGATTACCGGCCCCGAATGGACGACGATTGCAAGGAACATTGAAGCAACCACGATCAATGATCTGGATGACGACGCGGGCTTACAATTGGCCACTTCCCACAGTGATAACGCTCCGGCAAGTAGCTTAGCCACCACAGCCGGAGCCGATCCGACCGTTTCCGGCTGCACACTGACTGCAACGATGGAAAACGCCTCCAACGCCTACTCGGCTGCCTCATGCGAAATACAGGGAGACGGCTCCTACGCAGGGGACGATAATGATAAAGGATTTTATGGCACAAGTCAGGCCTGGTCTACCACCGGCTACAGCGCCGGAGTGGCCAACAAAAGCCAACTGCGGACAGCCGTCCTTTCCAACGGTAAAGTAATCTGGGACTTGGCCGGAAACGTCTGGGATTGGAGCGACTGGCTCTGCGGTACAGGGGTCTGGTACAGCGTAACAGGATCGATTGATTGGACGAATGCTAATCTTACCGATTATGAAAAGTACGCGGCCGGCCCCAGTGGCAGCTTAACAAGTGCAAACGGTGCCGGTCAGTATTACGCGTGTTCTGCCAACGGCGACGCGGCCCGCAGCGGCGGCCTTTGGGCCTCTGGGGCGACTGCTGGCCCGTTCGCGCTGATTTTGAGCAGTGTCCCGTCGAGTGTGAGCACGGTCATTGGGTTTCGCTGCGCCAAATAGCCATCCGAAGACACGACCGGTATTCCTTTGACCGCTGGCCGCTGATCCTCTGACCTCTTCGGCCGCGAAAATTTTTACAACTATCTGCCCTCTATGCTCGAAACATTCCAAATCTACACCAAGACGCTCGCGTATATCGTCTGGTTATTTCCAGCCGTTAACACCTTTCCGAAAGCCCAGCGGTTTGTTTTAGGTCAGCAGCTCGAAAACGCCGCGCTAGAATTTTTGAAGCAGGTAATCCGGGCAAACAATCAAACAGCAAAAGCTGACCGGCTGGCGGAGCTGAAGCGGGCGGATGTGGAGCTAGCGGTGGTGCGGGCGCTGGCGCGGGTGGCCTATGAGTTGAAGTTTCTTTCACACGGACAGTTTGTTTTTGCAACTGGAGCGATGGCGGAACTGGGAAAAATGCTGGGAGGTTGGCAGAAGCAAACAGCTTCCGTCTAAGACCGAAAGTGTCGGCGTGGCTGGCGTGGGCAATCCAGGAGCGAACCCTTGCCTCAAATTCTTTTTGGGTAATTTTTCCTGACGCAAGGTTTTTTTGTTGTTAGATCGGAAGAG
>CAYHFH010000021.1:0-4440 GCA_964355865.1 uncultured Gammaproteobacteria bacterium | reverse complement strand
GCGAAGCGCCGGACGTTTTTTGGCCGCAGCAAGATGTGATCGGGAAAGACAATATAGCCCACAAAATCCACCCCCAACCGCGACGGAAAGAGCCGCACTTTGCGCGGGTGGAGCGTTAACTTGAGCTTGTCCGTCAAAAAAACGCGAATGGCGGCCAGCATTTTGGTTAAGACGGTTTTGTTTTCGCCAAGAAGAATAAAGTCGTCCATGTAGCGCAGATAATATTTCACCCGTAGTTCTTCCTTGATAAAGTGGTCGAGCTGGTCCAGATAGACATTGGCAAAAAGCTGCGAGGTGAGATTGCCGATGGGGATGCCTGGAGAGTACCCGGCGATGATGCGGTCGAGAATTTCCAAGAGTTTTGGATCAGGGATAGTCTGACGGATAATTTGACACAAGACGGCGTGATCAATCGAAGCGAAAAACTTGGAGATATCACACTTGAGTGCGTACACAGCATGTTTTTTACGCAAAAATGTCTGAAGCCGACGAGCGCCGCGGTGTGCCCCTTTATCCACACGGCACGCATAGGAGTCGTAGATGAACCGGCGCTCAAACAACGGCTCGATGATAGTACAGATGGCGTGATGGACGACGCGGTCGGCAAACGGCGGGGCGGCGATGCTGCGGAATTTTGGGTCGTAGACAAAAAATTGCCGGTGATCGCCGGGTTGCCAAGTACCGGTTTCCAGCGCCAACTTTATTTCCAAAAGGCGCGTCTCCATCTCGGCGGCAAACCGGGCAACGGGTAGTCGATCACGTTTACCGCGGCTAGCCAGTTTCCATGCCCGCACAAGATTAGCAAATGCGGTGACCTGGAAAAAAAGACGAGACGGCAGCATAATTTTATTGTATGCTGATGGATAGAGGAGCCGGGTCGTTAGTTTGTGCGGCCAGCCTCGCCGGCTAGGCGGGCCATCCGCAGCGGCAATTGGAACAATGGGGGCGAATGATGGCCCGTTCACGCTGAATTTGAACAATGCCCCGTCCAATGTGAACACGAACATTGGGTTTCGCTGCGCCAGTATTCCTTCGATTTCACTCAGGACAAGTCATGTCAATCTCGCGCCGGTACAGAATCGTCCCGTCACGGCGGGACGGTCCATAACGATCAGTGAAGAGACTCGGATGATTACAGACTCGGACTACCGCGTCCCCGCCATCGGGCGGGGAGAAATATCAAACCGGACGGGGTGGGGAGCGAGCCGCTTCCTGCCCCGTCGTTTTTTTACCAGACCATCCCTTACGGAATCGAAACCCTTCCTGACTTCGCCACGCCTCATTCCTGTAGGACACTAACTTGCGAAAGTCAGGTATTATAAGAACCGAAGTGATTTTTATCGCTTGGGTTTCAGTTCGATCCGTTTTACCCGATAGTCAAATTCAATTTTGAATCGATCAAAGAATCCTGTTTGACCGAGAATGCCATAGGGCAACGACTTCATATCAGAACTGAAACCGCAGTAAAGTTCCATAGGCCATCCTTCCACTTCTATTTGCACGTTGTGAAAATATGCAGTCTGCGCAGTACCGCCAGTACCGTAAAACGTTATTTTCTTCCCGTTAGCAACGGGAATCCCTAAAATATCTGCCATTTCCGTATGGAATATGCAAAAATCAGCACCTGAATCAATCAACACCTGATATTCGATCGATTTTTTACCAAACATCAAAAGAACGTCTATAACCGGACGGTGGACAAACTGCCTATTTGGGAATGGTTCAAGTGGTGAGGCCGGAAACGATTTATACGCTACTCGCAATGAGGATGTAGGTGCCATATTCTTTCGGAATTTTCATCATAAGCGGCACTTTAGTTCCCTTTTTTTGTGACTGGTCATACGCAACTTGTGCAGATCTCGAAGCTCCAACCACTCTCCCGCTTCGGGATTCCACTGCAACCCACTGATCGGGATATTTCTTTGAGAGAAGATGGTAATTCGCATGCTTCATACTTCCGTAGTATAGCACATATTCCAAAAGTCCCCGCCGTAGCGAGGACTCATTGGATTATTTGATTATTTGCTTATTTGTTTATTGGATTATTCTTAATAGTCCATCCCACCCATGCCGCCCATTCCTCCCATACCTCCGGGGGGCATACCACCCGCCGCTTCCTTTTTTTCCGGCAAATCTGTAATTAACGCCTCGGTCGTGAGAATCATCATGCCGACGGACACTGCGTTTTGTACGGCGGTTCTGGTAACCTTTGCAGGATCGAGAATCCCAGCCAAAAGCATTGATCCAAATTGCATCGTCATAGCATTGAAGCCATAATCGGCAATTTTACTTTCTTCGATTGTCTTGACGACCCAGCCGTCATCGGCGCCGGCATTTTTGGCGATCCAACGAGTGGGTTCACCCAATGCAGTATAAAGGATATCTACACCGATTTTTTCGTCAACATTGGTCAGTGTGTCGCGGAACTTCGGTAAACTCATCCGTGCCCGAAGAAGTGTGACTCCGCCGCCGGGAACGATCCCTTCCTCGAGCGCAGCTTTAGTGGCTGCCACAGCATCATTGACACGTTCCTTTTTGTCTTTGAGCTCGACTTCTGTCGCCGCCCCGACGTTGATGACCGCTACTCCTCCGGCGAGTTTGGCGAGTCGCTCCTGGAGCTTCTCGCGGTCAAAATCGCTGGTCGACGCGTCCATCTCGCGGCGGATCATCGCGATGCGTGATTGCAGTGCGGCTTTGGCGCCTTTGCCACCGATGATCCGGCAATTATCTTTATCTGCCCAGACTTTATCGGCGCGTCCGCAATCTTCGACCTTCACATTTTCAAACTTGCGGCCCGTATCGTCACTGATGACCGTGCCTCCGGTCAGTGTGGCAATATCATCAAGCATCGCCTTCCTGCGATCGCCAAATCCCGGCGCTTTGACCGCAAGCACATTAAATGTGCCGCGCAGCTTGTTAACGACCAGCGTGGCCAAAGCCTCGCCGTCAATTTCATCGGCAATGATGACAAGATTTTTGCTGACTTTGATAAATCCTTCCAAGAACGGAAGAAGATCGGCAATTGCCGAAATCTTTTTATCCGTGATGAGGATATACGCATCATTGATCTCCGATTCCATTTTGTCCGGAATGGTTACAAAGTAGGGACTGGCGTATCCTTTATCAAACTCCATGCCCTCTTTGTACTCGATCTCCATCGTGAGCCCCTTGCCCTCTTCGACGGTGACGACCCCATCTTTGCCGACTTTGGTAAGTGCCTCGGCAATGAGTGCCCCAATTTTGTCATCCTGTGCGCTGATGGTCGCGACTTTGGCAACATCTGCATCTTTGACGGTTTTTGCCATCTTTTTGATCTCGGCTACGACCGACTCGACAGCCTTTTCCATTCCGAATTTCAGCATCATGGGATTGGCTCCAGCAGTGACATTTTTAAATCCTGCATTGACAATGGCTTGGGTGAGAAGTGTGGACGTTGTGGTCCCGTCTCCTGCCACATCATTGGTTTTGCTGGCCGCTTCTTTTACGAGTTGAGCGCCCATGTTTTCAAACGGATCATCAAGTTCAATCTCTTTGGCAACCGTCACGCCGTCATGGACGACGTTGGGGGCACCCCATTTTTTATCCAGCGCGACATTGCGGCCCTTAGGTCCCAAGGTCGTCACCACCGCTTTTGCCAAAATATTCACACCCCGAATGAGTGCCTGTCGTGCATCTTCAGAAAATTTCAGTTGTTTTGCCATAGGTATTTCCTCCTTTATTCAACAATTGCCAATATATCTTTTTGTTCGACGATCATCCATTCTTCGCCATTCACTTTGACTTCATTGCCGCCCCATTTTTTGTACATCACTTTTTGTCCCACTTTGACGACCATAGCGCTTTTGCCGCAACAACCGCCACTGCAAGCGCCTGACCCACCTTTGCCGGAATCGTCGCAACAATTCTGTGATCCGGCTCCGACAGCCATCACGAGTCCGACTTGAGGTTTCTCTTTTGCGCTATCGGGAAGGACTATGCCTGAAGGAAGTCTGTCTTCTTGTTGAAGTGGTTTGATGAGAACATTATCAAATAACGGTTGAATGTTTCCTTTTGCCATATATTTCCTCCTTTGAAATAAACCAATGAATAATACTTAAGACGGTGTAAACTTCTTGGCAGTCTTATGAAGTGACTGCTATCTTACCGCGCGTAAAAAATCTTGTCAAGGGGTATATTGAAACGTGTTAACCGCGTTCCCAATTTCTTCTTTATCCAAACCCTCGCGTCGTGAGGATGAAAACGGATCATGGTATCACTTACTACTTCTGAAGTCTGACGTTTACGCATATATCGCAACTGTATGAAACGGGCAATCGGCTCAATCAATCGAAGTATGAAGTATGAAGTATGAAGTATGAAGGTAATAACATATAAATAGCGTGACTTACTTTTTTCATAATTCATAATTCGTGATTCATAATTCATTTTTTGTTGCTCCCA
>CAYHFH010000020.1:0-12960 GCA_964355865.1 uncultured Gammaproteobacteria bacterium | reverse complement strand
GTTTTGATCGCCCGTATGGTGATATCTTCCATGTTCCCAATTGGGGTGCCTACAATATATAATGTTCCCATGGACTTCATTTTACATCTCGACCGGTATTTAAACCAGTTCGTAAGTACCTATGGTATGTTCTCCTATGCAGTATTATTTTTGATCGTTTTTGCCGAAACCGGCTTTGTTGTCACGCCTTTTCTTCCCGGAGACTCACTCTTGTTTGCCGCAGGCGCCATTGCCGCGCTCGGGTCTCTCAATGTCTGGCTTGTGGTACTACTGCTTGTGATCGCCGCCATTGCTGGGGATACGGTCAATTATTGGATTGGTCATTATTTCGGTCGCCAAATTGTCAATCATCCTCGTATTCCTTTTATCAACCAGGAACACATTGATAAGACCGAACAATTTTATAAAAAATATGGAGGAAAAACGATTATTCTCGCACGGTTTGTGCCTATCGTCCGGACGTTTGCGCCGTTTGTGGCAGGCATCGGCACCATGGACTACCAAAAATTTCTTATCTTTAACGTCGTCGGGGGAGTCATCTGGGTCGGGATTTTTACCTTTTTGGGGTACTTTTTTGGTAACATCACCTTCATCAAAGAAAATTTTCACTATGCTATAGTCGCCATCATCGTGTTGTCCGTGATCCCTATGATCTATGAGTATATTCAGCACAAACGACATCCTGATGTCCCCGGAGTTGCGACCAAGAAGCTCGGAAAATTAGTTAATGACCGGAAATAACGACTGAAGACTCAGTTTACAGAAAATTTACGGATGAGTCCCACACAGCGGCCCTGGATTTTGACATGGGTGGCAAATATCGGAGACATTTGCGCGTTCGCCGGCATGAGCTTGATCCGGTCCTTTTCAAAAAATATCCGTTTGAGGGTCGCGAGCCCATTGGGAAGAAGGGCCACCACGATATCTCCGTTTTTGGCATCTTGTTGGTGTTGGATGACGACGAAATCGCCGTCGAGGATCCCGTCCTCGATCATTGAATTGCCTTTCACCTGTAATATATAGTGAGGCTTGCCCGCCGACACCATCGCAGGGGCTACTGATACGTAATAGTTCGGGTCTGTATACGGTTCAAGTGGGCTTCCTGCGGCGATAAATCCGAGCACCGGGAGTTCAATAGCGCCTTCGTTGCCACCGGCTGCGGAGCGATAGGTATCTTTGATGACTTCCAATCCCCGTGCCGTGCCGTCCAGCTTCTTGATAAATCCTTTGATCCTCAGGCGGTCGATGTGTTCGTGAATAGTGGCAGGCGAACTCATACCCAATGCTTCCCCAATTTCCTTAAGGGTCGGCGCGTACCCATAGCGTTGGATGAACTGCGTGATAAAATCAAGAAGCTGTCGTTCTTTGAGGTAGAGTATTGCCGGCATATGCTGTATACTTTTACATAAATAACCCGAACAGTCAAGCAGTATCTTATGATACAAACACTATCATGTTTCAACTAAAAACCGAGTATAGCCCGAGCGGCGATCAACCACAGGCAATTGATAAGCTCGTCTCTAATATTAAGTCCGGAGCACAGGAACAGGTGCTCTTAGGAGTTACGGGAAGCGGAAAGACATTCACGATGGCGAGCGTAATCCAAAAACTCCAGCGGCCGACGCTCGTCATCTCGCACAATAAGACCTTGGCTGCCCAACTCTATCAGGAGTTCCGGGATTATTTTCCCAACAATATCGTCTCGTACTTCGTCTCGTATTACGATTATTATCAGCCGGAAGCATATATTCCCCAGACGGATACGTATATCGAGAAAGAAACGCAGATAAACGAGGAGATCGATAAACTGCGTCTTGCGGCCACAGCCAATCTTCTGACGCGGCCGGACACGATCGTCATTGCCTCTGTTTCCTGTATATATAATATCGGAAGTCCGAAAGAATACGGACATTTTGTCCTCGAGCTTAAACCCGGCGTATCCATTGCCCGCCAAAGCATCATGGAGCGTCTTGTGACTCTTCAGTATGAACGCAATAATTACGGATTTGTCCGGGGAACATTCCGCGTGAGAGGGGACACGATTGACCTTTTTCCGGCATATGAGGATTTGGGTCTCCGGATGGTTATCACATCGGATACAGTTGCCACATTAGAAAAATTTGATCCGTTGACCGGAAAAATTGTTGAAACACTGCCTGCAGTGATGATTTACCCGGCCAAGCATTATATGACGGATCCTCAAACGTATAAAAGCGTATTTCCTAAAATCCGTGAGGATTTAGCGAAGCAGGTCACCGACTTTAAGACAAAAGGAAAACTTTTGGAAGCCCAACGGCTTGAACAACGGGTGACCTATGACCTCGAGATGATCCAGGAATTGGGATACGTCAATGGGATTGAAAATTATTCACGGTATTTTGATGGAAGAAACCCCGGTGATCCGCCATACACACTGTTGGACTATTTCGATGAAGCGGCAAAAGACAAGTGGCTTCTCTTTCTTGATGAGAGTCATATGACAGTGCCCCAGATCCGTGGGATGTATAACGGTGACCGCTCGCGCAAACAAACGCTTATTGATTTCGGATTCCGCCTGCCTTCGGCCATAGATAACCGACCACTGCGGTTTGAAGAATTTCAACGGAGAATGCCCCAGACCGTCTATGTATCGGCGACCCCGGATGAGTGGGAAATGCAACGCGCGAACGCGAGTGCGTTGCAAGTCAAAAGTCAAAAGTCAAAAGTCAAAAGTAATGAGGGAAATGGAATTGTAGAACAGCTTGTCCGTCCGACGGGACTCGTCGATCCGCGGGTTTCGGTCAAACCGTCAAAAGGGCAAATTGACGATTTACTCTCAGAAATAAAAGTACGGGTAGAGCGTTACGAACGGGTCCTCGTGACGACACTGACTAAGCGTATGGCGGAAGATCTTTCTGCGTTTTTGGAGAATGAAGGGATAAAGGTGCATTACTTGCACTCCGATGTGCAAACACTTGAACGGAGCGACATATTAGACGACCTCCGGCGTGGAATCTATGATGTGATTGTCGGCATCAATCTCTTGCGCGAAGGATTGGATTTACCGGAAGTTTCTCTGGTTGCGATTTTAGACGCGGGTAAAGAAGGGTTCCTTCGTAGCCGCACAAGCCTCATCCAAACCATGGGTAGAGCCTCCCGGCATCTTTCCGGGGCGGTCATCATGTATGCGGATCGCGTCACGGATTCTATGAAAGCGGCAATCGAGGAGGTAGAGCGCAGGAGAACCGTACAACTTGCGTACAATAAAACCGGGAATATTACCCCCATAAGTATCACGAAACCCATCCGTGACCGGCTCGTCGAAAAAGCAAAAGAGATGGAAGTGAAACCGCTTATCGCCCAAGCCGCTCAAGCTGAGCTTGACCGGATGACCCCGCAGGATAAAAAGAAATTGATCGTTAGCCTCACCAAAGCGATGCGGCAGGCCAGCCGCGATCTGGATTTTGAAACCGCCGCCCGCCTACGGGACACCATCACACAGATATCATAACTCAGGTATAATACATGTGCCCCGGAACCATCCGAGGAGTTAACACTATGGATAAATTGATAATCAAAGGCGCACGCCAGCACAATCTTAAAAATATTAACCTCGAGCTGCCGAAAAATAAGCTTATCGTATTTACCGGACTTTCCGGATCGGGGAAAAGCTCGCTTGCGTTTGATACGATCTATGCAGAAGGCCAGCGTCGGTATGTAGAGTCCCTCTCTTCCTATGCCCGTCAATTTCTGGGTATCATGGATAAACCGGATGTTGACAGCATAGAAGGGCTGTCTCCGGCTATCTCCATAGATCAGAAGTCCACCTCGCATAATCCACGCTCCACAGTCGGCACCGTCACGGAAATCTATGATTATCTTCGCCTCCTTTACGCCCGGATTGGCCACCCGCACTGCCCCACATGCGGACGCGAAGTCACGAAACTAGACAAAACGCAGATTGTTTCGATGATTTTTGACTGCGCCGCTACTGCATTGGCCAGTGAGGGTAAAAAAATATATAAATGCGCAATTTTGGCGCCAATAGTCCGGGACCGGAAAGGCGAGTTTACCGGATTACTGGATAACGTCCGGGCAAAAGGATACCGCAGTATCCGGGTTGATGGTCATTTTTTTGGTATTGATGAGGATGTGAGTCTCATCAAAACGAACAAGCATACGATTGATGTGGTGATTGATAAACTGACGGTCGACCGCGATACGCTCACATTCCTCAAAACAAATAACAATAAAGCCGGTGGAATGCCTGACGTTGCTATCCGGTCGCGTATTGCCGATGCGGTCGAACAGGCGCTCACGCTTTCAGAAGGGTACGTCGTTCTCTCCCACATACAAGATAAAGGGTTTGATCTGCCCGACAAGCCACGCGAAACCAGCGATACGCTCTACAGCGAAGCCCTGAGTTGTCCGGTATGCGGTATATCACTTCCGGAAATTGAACCCCGCTCGTTTTCCTTTAATTCTCCCCATGGCGCGTGTCCTACATGCACCGGACTCGGGAAAATATTAACGGTGGACCCCGAGAGGGTTATCAACCCGATTCTTTCCATATCCGAAGGAGGCATCTTGCCCTTTGCCAAGATGTTTTTTCACGATACCTGGTTTTCTCGGATTGTCTCGACGGTGACTGGCGAGCATGGAATTGATATGCGAGCCCCCCTTTCGCGGTTAACCCAAGCTCAACGCGAGGTACTCCTCTACGGGACGGGTGACCGGAGTTACCATGTGCGCGGAAAGAACAGATTTGGCGATGAAACATCGATATCAGAATCATTTCCTGGATTTATTAACGAACTCAAACGGCGGTTTGCTGAGTCCCAATCAGATTTTGTCCGCGAAGAAATACAAAAGTATATGCGCGAAGAAATCTGTACATCCTGCGCCGGCGCGAGACTCAAAAAAGAAACGCTTACCGTGACGGTTAATAATCAGTCGATCGCCCAAGTGACGGCGCTATCTATCGAGTCTTGTTTTACGTGGATCACGGATTTTGGCCGCGCGATAACGTCTCATTCAGACAAGATTATAGCCCTCCCGATTATTAAGGAAGTAGCTGCCCGGTTACAGTTTCTCCTCGCCGTTGGTCTCGAATACCTGACACTTTCCCGTACGGCGACGACACTTTCCGGCGGAGAAGCACAGCGGATCCGCCTGGCGTCGCAAATTGGTTCCGGTCTCTCGGGGGTGCTTTATGTTTTGGACGAGCCATCTATTGGTCTTCACCAACGGGATAATGATAAACTCATCGGGACCCTCAAGAAACTGCGTGATTTAGGCAATACCGTCATCGTCGTCGAGCATGACCGGGAAACGATGGAGGAAAGCGATTGGCTGGTCGATTTCGGTCCCGGCGCCGGGGAACATGGCGGAGCGATTGTAGCAGAAGGCACGGTAGGAGAAGTAAAACGCAATACCCACTCGCTCACTGGCCAGTACCTCACCGGAAAACGGATTATTAAACGTGAGCCCTCCTTGCATAGTTCCACGGTCAGAAGCGGGGAATTGACGATCAAGGGAGCTAGACAAAATAATCTCAAGAATCTGGATATTACTTTTCCCCTGGGGAAATTAATTTGTATTACCGGAGTATCCGGGAGCGGGAAATCAAGCCTCATCGTCGAAACACTCTATCCCGCGCTCACGAATCATGTTAACCCGATGAGTCGGCTCGATGTGGGAGCTTTTGATAAGATCCTAGGATTGGAGCTTGTGGATCGCGCGATACTGATCGATCAATCGCCAATAGGGCGGACTCCCAGAAGCAATCCTGCCACCTATACTGGAGCCTACACCTATATCCGGGATCTTTATGCCCAGCTTTCCGAATCGAAACTCCGTGGGTATCAACCCGGCCGGTTTTCTTTTAATGTGAAAGGTGGTAGATGCGAAGCGTGCGAAGGCGAAGGCCAGAAGAAAATTGAAATGCAATTTCTTTCTGATGTCTATGTGACCTGCGAAGTGTGTCATGGCACGAGGTATAACCCGGAAACGTTAGAGGTGTCGTTTCATGGAAAATCCATTGCCGAAGTGCTCGCCATGACGGTTGCCGATGCTCGGGAACTGTTCGCACATCATCCGGTACTCGTGAGTAAATTTCAAACAATTATTGATGTAGGGCTATCCTATATTAAACTTGGTCAGCCGGCGCCAACGCTTTCCGGCGGTGAAGCCCAGCGGGTGAAACTGGCTACAGAGCTTTCCAAACGGGCAACCGGAAAAACAATCTATGTTCTCGATGAACCGACGACTGGACTTCATTTCGACGATCTTCAGAAACTCTTGACCGTCTTGCACCGGCTCACGCAAACCGGTAATACCGTCATCGTCATCGAACACAATCTCGATATTATAAAAAATGCAGATTGGATCATCGACTTGGGTCCCGAAGGAGGCGACGCGGGAGGGAACATTATTGCCCAAGGCAGGCCCAGGGATATTGCTAATACCCCGGAATCGTATACAGGACAATTCCTCAGAAAGATACTACAATAAAATCCGAAGCACGAAATCCGAAATTCGAATCAAATTTTATCGAATTTATGAAAATTACTCTTCGACATCTACTATGCCTCGTATTATTGCTGTTGCCAATCGGCAGCGTACATGCTGCCGGAGAATTTACCGCCAATTACGATGTTTCCTACGCCATTGCCCCTTCCGGGGTGACCATCGTCACCCAAACCGTGTCCCTCGTCAACCGTCAAACAAATTTCTATCCCAAGCAGTATTCGATCCTTCTCGATACCATCAATGTCCGTAACATCATTGCGCGTGATGATGGGGGAACCGTGACACCCGCGATTACTCAAAAGGACGGAAAGACCGAGATTCTTCTTACCTTCAATAAACAAATTGTAGGAATCGATAAGCAGACCGAGTTTACGTTGCGATTTGAAAATCTGGATATTGCTCAAAAAAATGGAAATATATGGGAAGTCAATATTCCCGGAATCACAGATGATGAGGATTTAGGTACCTATAGCGTGAGCATTCAAACCCCACCGACCTTTGGGGCCACCAGCTATCTCAAGCCACGGCCTGCCGACGGAAAGCGGTGGAACCGGGATCAGATGACCCAAGGGGGCATCAGTGCCGCATATGGGAATACGCAATTTGCCAAATTAACTCTCCGGTATTATCTCGACAATCCGGGAGTGAGGGTCACCCGCCAGGAAATCGCTTTGCCCCCCGATACGGCATTTCAACGGGTTGCCATCGATACGATAAACCCTAAACCGGAAGAAATGGTTAAAGATACGGATGGCAACTGGCTCGCTCACTATGAAGTTTCTCCAGGTCAAAAATTGTCCATCGAAGCGGTAATTTCCGTTACGATGCGGTTACCTTCCCTTGACGGGGAAATTGCTTCATCTTCAGGAACGAATACGGGAAATGACGGTAAAGAATATTTGAAGCCATTACCGTATTGGGAGTCAGATGATCCGATAATTAAATCTCTTGCCGCAATCTATACTACCCCCAAGACCATCTATGAGTACGTCGTTTCAACATTACACTATGATTATGAGCGCGTCAAAACTATCCCCAAACGGAAAGGGGCTCTTGAGGCACTCAAAACTCCGAAAGGCGCTCTCTGTATGGAATTTACAGATCTCTACATCGCTATTGCCCGTGCGGCAGGAATTCCCGCCCGTGAAGTCGTAGGATATGCCCATACGACCAATGCGACATTACGCCCGCTCTCTCTCGTCACGGATGTCCTTCACGCATGGCCGGAATACTATGACCGGGATCGCGGTATATGGATCCCCATTGATCCCACGTGGGGAAGTACCACCGGCGGAGTAGATTATTTTTCTCAGTTGGATTTTAGTCATATCGCATTCGCTATTCATGGAATATCAAGTTCACGACCGCTCCCTGCAGGATTTTATCGGGAAGAAGGGCGGGAAGGACGCGACGTTACGGTTGAATTTTTAGGAGAGGTCACGACACCTTCGGTGGCCAAACTTATTCCCCGGATTGAATTCCCAAGAACCGTCACGGCTGGATTCCGTGGGGTTGGGATGGCTTCGGTCGAAAATACGGGTGGCGTAGAAGCTTCGGATGTTTCCATACATATAGAAACCGTACCTTTTTCGTATACGATCAATAAAGACCATCAAACGATTGCGCCCTTCAGTAAACTTTCACTGCCCTTGACGATGTCCATACCGGCTTTACTCGGTCGATCAAAAGGACGGATCACGATGACCGTGGGAGACCGCTCTGTTGAACATTCCTTCGACATCCAGCCCATATCTTGGCTTTATGTATCACTATCAGGTATGATCGGTAGCGCGGGAATACTCTTATGGATCGCCATCGCTCGTCCGTTTTCAAAAAAGCTACACAAAAAATAACTCCGGATTCTGTTGGTCTTGCTGCCCTCACGACCCGTCCGGGTGTGTATCTGTATTACAATGCCCATGGCATAGTTCTTTACGTAGGAAAAGCGAAAAATTTAAAGAAAAGAGTCCGGCAATATTTTGTTCGGAGAGAGACACTCACGACGAAAACTCAAACCCTTGTTCCTCAAATCAGCTCGATCCAAACGATTGCAACCGACAGCGAGTTTGACGCATTGCTTTTGGAAGCACATCTTATACGAAAATTCTCACCAAAATATAACAGTATCGCTAAAGATGATAGAAGTCCGCTCTATATCGCCATCACATTCGGTGAACTCTTGCCGAGGATCATGGTCACGAGGAAAACGACGATTGATTCCTGGATGCATGCTCCGAAGCGGGCCATCTTCGGTCCGTTTCAATCCGGCCGGATAGTCCGACGTCTCTTGCAATCCGTGCGAAGAAGTATTCCGTATTGCACACAAAAACAACACAATGGTTCCCCATGTTTCTACACCCATATCGGGCTATGTAATCCGTGTCCCAGTCTTATCAGTGCTATGCCGGAAGGACCACAGAGAACGGTATCACTACGGACGTACCGGAAAAATCTTCGTCGTATCGCCCTCGTCCTGTCAGGCCAAGGAAGTAAAGTTCGCAGGAAACTTCAACAAGAAATGAAGACACTGGCAGGGGTCATGGAATACGAGCAAGCTCAAGAGATAAAAAAACAATTGGATGCGCTCGATATGCTTCTGACCCATGTTTTTGATCCGACGGTGTATACGGATGCGACCAGTCAACCCTCCCAAATCCATACAGCGCGGATTGCCGATCTCATGCTCGTGTTATCGGGCGCTGGGCTGCCTATTTCGGTCTTGCAGAGAATCGAATGTATCGATATTTCGACCATTCAAGGATCATGGTCGACAGGATCGCTTGTCATCTTCACGGATGGCATCCCGGATACTTCCCAGTACCGCAGATTTCGTATTAAAATGGGGGGGAAGCCGAATGATGTGGGCATGATGGCCGAAGTTATCACACGCAGGGTACGGCACACGGAGTGGCCATATCCCGATTTATTGATTGTTGATGGTGGGAAACCGCAAGTGAAAGTAGCGCTCGACGCGCTGTCTTTCATCCTGAGCGAGCATCGGCGAGTCGAAGGATCTCTATGGCCGGTTATTCCTATTATTGGCCTCGCGAAGCGATTTGAAGAAATTATCATTCCGTCAGGAAATCCCTCATCTCCATCCTTTATAACGATTCGACTTGAAACCTCCCGGCCTGCCATCCAGATACTCCAGCACATCCGGGATGAGGCCCATCGTTTTGCAAAAAAATATCATATCGCACTACGATCCGTGACGTAATGTCCATTTTCGTTGGTTATTCTCCCGGTTTATGGTAGCATTTATACTATGAAAAAGTTTCTCCGATCAATCGTTTTCTATGTGTTTGCCCTCTGGCTAACGAGCACGGTCGTCACCAGTCTCTCCATAACCGGAAATGCATGGGGCGTGCTAACCGCCGGGTTTATGTTAACCGTCATGATGATTCTTCTCAAACCCTTAGTGTCTCTTATCTTTCTTCCGATCAACATATTAACACTTGGATTACTGAGTTGGTTTGTCAACGTGGTTGTTCTGTACCTTTGGACCATATTTGTGCCAAATGTGTCGCTCACGGCTTGGGAATTTCCGGGGTTAAATATTGGCGGATTCATCGTGCCTTCGGCCCAATTAAGTATGCCCTGGACCTTAGTCGTAGTCGCCCTCGTCATTATGTTTATCGTTTCTCTATTGGAACGGTTAGATGATAATTGAGTGGGTACCCTATGCACCATAAAGTTCATTATCCTAAAGTTGTCTGTATTGGCGGTGGCACCGGGACATTTGTCGCCTTAAAGGGTCTCAAAGAATATCCGGTTGATTTGACGGCAATAGTCACCATGGCTGATAGTGGCGGAAGCAATAAACGGATCCGTGATGAGTTCGGACTTCTTCCGACGAGTGATATCCGTCAGTGTTTCGTGGCTCTTGCCGATGAAAACGGCGGCGCGGGACTTATGCGTGATCTTTTTATGTACCGATTTGAAAAAGGCCAGGGAATTGCCGGTATGACATTCGGAAACTTATTTATGGCAGCACTCGCTGATATTTTAGGATCTCAGGCAGAAGCAATCCGACAAACCAGAAAAGTACTCCGGATTAAGGGGAAAGTGATCCCGGTCACGTATACCGATACCAATCTTTCCGCCCGATACGAAGATGGTCATGTTGTCAGTGAGGAACATCTCATTGATGAGCCTGAACACGACGGGAAACTCACGATCCAGGATGTTTTTTTATCCCCTGAAGCACAGGCGACCCCTGAAGCCATAGAGGCGATTGGCCAGGCGGATCTTATCGTCCTTGGTCCCGGAGATTTATATACCAGTCTGATCCCAAATTTACTGGTAAATGGTATTCCCCAAGCGCTTATCAAAACGAAAGCAACGGTCGTGTACGTCCTAAATCTTATGACAAAATATGGTCAAACGTATCAATATACGGCCGTCGATCATATGAATGCATTAGAGCGGTACGTCGGACGTCATGTGGACACGGTACTCGTCAATACCGCTTCGATTCCTGACAGGGCTTTGTCCGTGTATGCGAAATCTCATGAAGTACCGGTCGTGGATAATCTTATTGCGGGATCACCCTACCAAGTCCATCAGGCGGATTTGATAGGAAGTACACTTGTTATGAAGTCTAAAAGTGATGCGCTTGTCCGAAGTCTTATCCGTCATGATAGTAAAAAACTCGGGGTCGCGCTCATGGATATACTCAATCACCCTTGATACGGAAGGCCATTTGCCATACACTATCTCTACGCATGAAATCAATACTACTCATTATTCATCTCCTTGTGGCAATAGCCATGATTAGTCTCATCCTTCTCCAATCCAGCCAAGGGGGATTAGGGAGTGCATTTGGCGGGGCGGAGGGGTACCGCACCAAGAGGGGTGCCGAGCGTATCGTATTTACGATGACCATCGTGTTTGCGGTTCTTTTTCTCATTACATCGGTGACGACATTTCTTGTGCGTTAATAACGATTGTCTGAAGTATGATCTTTCGACAAAGCCGCTATATTATTCTCGTTACCCGGGAACTTTCCAAAAAATATACCCTTCCGCTCATTCTTGGATTTTTGTTAGGGCTTTTTGGGATGATTGCATTCCGGCAATTTGCTCTGCGTGCGGTTAATCAATTGACTGCTCCTTCCCTCCACATCGGTCTAGTCGGTGATGTTACCCCTGCGTCGTTACCTCTCTCTATTCAAAAACTTATCAGTAGTGGTTTATCTTCATTGGGGACCGATGGCGGGCCACAACCGGATCTTGCAACGAAATGGGAGTCTACGGATAGTGGCCGCACGTATGTATTTACCATCGCAGAGCATGCACGTTGGCACGATGGGAAAGCGGTACTCGCTAAAGATATCAATTATAATATCCGGGATGTTACGTTTGCGGTCGATTCGCCCTATACCATACGGGCAACATTGAAAGAACCGTTTAGTCCATTTCTCACGCTTGTTTCCAAGCCAATTCTTCAGACCGGACTTAAGGGATTCGGAATGTATCGCGTCGGAAGTGTACGGCTAAAAGGCGACGCAATTCAGACATTACGGTTGGACCCGGTTGCCGGACAGACAACCCCTGCCCGTGAGTACCGGTTTTACCGTACAGAAACAGCCGCGATCACCGCATTTGAGTTGGGAGATGTGGACATTCTTGAAGATTTGTCTTCATCCGATGCGTTTACCCAATGGAAAAATGCTTCAGTGTCAGCCCACCCACGGTATGACCGTGTGGTAATGTTGTACTTTAATGTGAGAGGCTCCGCCCTTGCGGAAAAAAGTTTCCGCCAGGCACTCGGGTACGCGGTTCCGGACCTCGGATTTGACCGGGCGTATTCGCCGATTGCCAAAACCTCCTGGGGATATACGGATACCGTGAAAAAATATGAGCATGATATGCAGCAAGCAAAAAAACTTATGACGAACTCTAAGGTTGCCTCGCAATCTGCGAGTCTGACGATTTCCACATTTTCTCAATATGTCGATGTCGCGCAGTCGATTGCCACTTCCTGGACGAACCTGGGGGTGCCGACGAAAGTTCAGGTGGTCAACCAAGTTGAACCATTCGAGGTATTTCTCTCGGCACAGGGTATACCCCCGGATCCAGATCAATATCCCCTCTGGCACAGCACGCAGACATCAACGAATATTACCGGGTATGTGAATGTCAAAATAGATAAACTTTTGGAAGACGGAAGACGGGAACAGGATATTGAAAAGAGGAAAAAATTCTATATTGATTTTGCGAAACGATTGGTCGAAGACGCGCCGGCTATTTTCCTCTATTATCCCACGACGTATACCATAACGAGGGGGAGATAGAGGAATCTAACTCCATCACTGAATAAAATTGAAACTGAATGACTAAAGGGAAAGTATTATTTTGAATTTTGAGGAATAAATTGATCGCACTCAGAACCCATTATCATTTTTGAACTTATGTATGTGATTTTCCAGCCATCAGCAGTACGTTCTGC
>CAYHFH010000019.1:0-13084 GCA_964355865.1 uncultured Gammaproteobacteria bacterium | reverse complement strand
TATTTTTATCAGTAGCGGTGGCTCACGGAGAGCACGAGAAACATATGGCGGAGGGACATATATAACGTAACGATGCCCGCCTACGCTTGCTTTGCGCCTTTTCACTACTATTCGTAGACGGCACAAAGAGCGCGTGAGCGGCGGGCTTAAGAAACAGTAATACTCGTATAACTCGTAAACTGTTTCTAAAGGAGGTGTTTAAATATGGATGAAGCATCAGTGAAATTACTCATGACGGGACTTACTGTCGCAATTGGAGGCGCTATGCCGGCACTGGCAATCGGACTTTTAACGAGCAAGGCTATGGAGGCAATTGGTCGTAATCCGGAGGCTGCAGGAGAAGTGCGTACCAGCATGATTTTGGGTGTGGCTTTTGCCGAAGCTATTGCTATCTACGCATTAGTAGCCGGTCTTATTATTAAGTTCGTATAAGAGAGGTGATTATGGAAAAATTAGGTATTGAGCCAAGTTTGTTATTGGCGCAGATTGTCAATTTTGCGATTATTGTGGTGGTATTGACCAAGCTCCTCTACCAACCTATTCTTGCGATGATTGCCAAGCGCAAGAAAGAAATAGAGGATGGGCTTGCGTTGTCTCTGCGTCAGCGGGAAGAGGAAGAGAAATTTGGTCTACGCAAAGAAAAATTACTTGCTGACGCGAGGGCGGAAGCGAGAGTAATCCTCGAGGATGCCAAAAAACAGGCGAAAGAAGCCGAGCACGAGATGATGACCATCGCGCACAAAGAAGCCGCGGAGATATTGGAAAAGGCCAAAACAGAAGCAAAAGCCACGCATGAAGCGCTTTCCTCAGAGATCCGTCGGGAAGCGGTGGGGCTAGCTAGCGCCATGACCAAACGGCTTGTGGCTTCGGTTCTTTCTCCGGGAGATCAGCATAAACTGATCGCCAAGCACCTGACGGAGCTTGAAAAAAATAAAACACTATGACGAGTATAACCCGCGATGCCCGATTTTTTGTGGATGGAGTTGCCAAATACCTGAAGGCGGGATCGACGGGTGGTGTGCTCATTCCCAAAGTGACGGCGGCGCTCCATAAAATTACTGCAAGCGCGAGCGCCGGCAAAACTGCTACGGTCGAGAGTGTCGTAGTCCTCACGGGCACAGAAAAAGCGCAATTGGGCAGATTTTTGTCCCGGCTCCTCGCGCACACAGTCACGCTTGAGTGCCGGACCAATAGGAATCTCATCGGTGGGATACGGGTGTCCGTGGGAGACTGGGTGGTCGATACGAGTCTCTCCACACAGATTATTGCGATGCAGGAGGTATTAACACGATAACAAATTAACAAATTAACAACGTGACAAAGAAAATACAATGAATCATCAGGATTTACCAAAAGAAATAGCAGAGGAAATTGCCAAAAAGCTGGATCGGTATGAACCGGGTATGGAAGCCAAACGCGTCGGGGTAATATCGCGGGTGGCCGACGGAGTGGTCATGATCCACGGATTGCCGCAAGTGCGCGCCCTCGAGCTCATTGCATTTCCGCATGGGGTCATGGGGGTTGCGGTCAATCTCGAAGAGGATGTGGTTGGCGCGATCGTTCTCGGAGATTACCTTGGGTTATCCGAAGGAGATGAAGTCTTGAGCACTGGTACCTTGCTTTCCGTTCCTGTGGGCGATGCTTTTTTGGGCCGTGTCGTCAATCCTATGGGTACCCCGCTGGACGGGAAAGGTCCGATCTCGACGAAAAAATCGTATCCTATGGAACGGGTCGCGCCCGGAGTCACCAAACGTCAGCCCGTCACGACTCCCCTCCAAACCGGTATCAAGGCAATTGATGCCATGATTCCTATTGGCCGCGGGCAACGCGAGCTTATCATCGGAGATAGGAACACCGGAAAAACGGCAATTGCCGTCGACACGATCATCAACCAAAAGAAAGAAGGCGTTATTTGTATTTATGTTGCGATTGGTCAAAAAACTTCACGGATTGCGGGGGTCGTGGGTGATCTCACGCGCCACAAGGCGATAGATCACACCGTGGTTGTCGCCGCGTCCGCCTCTGATCCGGCTGCGTTTCAATATCTCGCCCCGTACGCGGGATGCGCGATTGCGGAGTATTTTATGGATCAGGGGAAAGATGTCCTCGTCATCTACGACGATTTGAGCAAACATGCATGGGCGTACCGCCAAATTTCGCTTATTCTGAAGCGTCCAAGCGGACGGGAAGCGTACCCAGGCGATGTATTTTATCTTCACAGTAGGCTCTTGGAGCGCGCGTGCCGGTTGGATAAGGAAAATGGAGGCGGGTCAATTACTGCCTTGCCGATTATCGAAACACTTGCCGGAGATTTGTCCGCGTACATTCCGACCAATGTCATTTCTATTACCGACGGACAGATATTTTTGGAATCGGACCTTTTTTATACCGGGCAACGGCCGGCGGTCAACGTAGGACTCTCCGTATCCCGCGTGGGTGGTGCGGCCCAGATAAAAGCCATGAAGAAAGTTTCCGGTAATTTGCGGCTTGATCTCGCTCAGTACCGGGATTTGGCAGCATTTGCCCAGTTCTCATCAGACCTTGACGAATCCACACGCAAACAAATAGACCGCGGATCCCGCATGATGGAACTTCTCAAACAAGAGCAATTTGCTCCCATGGCGGTAGAACGCCAAGTGGCGATCGTATGGGCAGGGGCAGGCGGGTACCTGGATAGTATTCCGGTCGCAAAAATTTCTGATTTTGAACGGGAATATCTTGAGTTTTTGGGGAGTAGTTTTCCGAAAGCGCTTTCGGCAATTGCCAAAGAGAAGGCAATTTCACCGGAAACTGAAAAAATGCTTATTGCCGCAGTGGGAGAGTTTAAAAAGAGTTATCATGGCTAATATCCGACTCATCAAGCGCAGAATTAAATCAGCAAAAAACATTGCGCAGATTACCAAAGCTATGGAGCTCGTTGCCGCATCCCGTATGCGCAAAGCGCAAGCTGCCGCTCTGTCCGGAAAAGCCTACGCGCAAAAAATTTATGAAATGGTCATTCATCTTGCCTCACGCATGGATCCGAGCCTGCATCCACTTCTTTCCCCTCCGAAAGCGCTATCCGGATCACGGATGGTTATCGTGCTTTCGACCAACAAGGGACTTTGTGGCGGATTAAATACGACCCTCTTCCGGTTTCTCAACCGCGAGTATCCGGTACTGGAAAAAAACAGATATATTGTGCTGGGGAAAAAAGCCGGAGTGTTTATCAGCAGGCTCGCCCCGCAGAGCGTAAGTGCTGATTTTTCCCAAACTGTACCATTTTCGGACAATGTCGCGGCGATTACGGCGATGATGGTAGAGGAGTATACGAACGGAAAAACGGACGGGGTGGATATCGTCTATAACGAATTTCTCTCCGCCATCAAACAGCAGCCGCGGAAAAAGACTATTTTGCCGCTTACTATTGAAGGGACTAGTGAGTCGAAGACTCATAATGTAGGACTTAGGACTCAGGACATAGGACTTAAGAATCAGGACGGAGGATTGAAAACACAGGATATCCTCATCGAGCCTGATCCGGAGCAGGTGTTTGCGTCGCTCCTCCCGCATTATCTCGAAAATCAGATCCGGGACGCGATCCTTCAAGCCGAGGCGAGCGAACATTCTGCACGGATGGTCGCCATGAGAAACGCGACCGATAACGCGACCGGGCTCGCTGGGGACCTCACGCTTGCGTATAATAAAGCACGCCAGGAGAAAATCACGTATGAGATAACGGATATGATTACTGCCCGGTTATCCGTCGTGCAGTAAATCCTAAGCATCAAATCCTAAATTCTAAACAAATACAAATGATCAATATTCAAAATACCAAACAGTTTTGAACATTTGAATTTCTGATTTTGAATTTGTTTTGGATTTAGATATTAGCATTTGGAATTTGCAACACAGGAGGATTGATATGAGAAAAGTGAACAAAAAGGTCGAAAATAATGTGGTGAAAACCGGCACTATTGTCCAGGTCATGGGCGTCGTCGTTGATGTTCAATTTTCGCCAGGGTATCTGCCGGGTATCTATGAGGCATTGACACTCCCGAGTTTCGTCGAAAAAGGCAGCTTGCTTGTCTTGGAAGTTGCCTCTCAGCTGGGCGAGCAAAGGGTGCGTACCGTGGCCCTGGGACCCACAGACGGACTGAAACGGGGTGATCCAGTTACCGCGACCGGATCTCCCATCCGGGTACCCGTAGGAAAGAAAACGTTAGGCCGCATCTTTAATGTCGTGGGAGAACCGATTGATGGCAAAGGGGCGATTACCGGCGCCAAGACCTCCCCTATTCACCGCAGTGCGCCGCCACTTTCCCAGCAAAGCACGGGAGCGGAAGTCTTGGAAACCGGGATCAAAGTCGTTGATTTAATTGCTCCTTTTGTTAAAGGAGGCAAAGTCGCCATATTTGGTGGCGCCGGGGTCGGCAAGACCGTCCTCATCCAGGAGCTTATCCATAATGTCGCCGAAGTTCATGGGGGAGTGTCGGTATTTGCCGGAGTCGGCGAGCGGTCGCGCGAGGGAAATGATCTTTGGCGCGAAATGAAAGATTCGGGAGTCATAGACAAGACAGCGCTTGTATTTGGTCAGATGAACGAGCCGCCCGGCGCCCGTCTGCGGGTAGCGCTCACGGGGCTGACCATGGCCGAGTATTTCCGTGATGAAGAAGGGCAGGATGTCCTCCTTTTTATCGATAATATTTTCCGGTTTGCCCAAGCCGGCAGCGAAGTATCTGCGCTTCTCGGTCGTATCCCGTCGGCAGTAGGCTACCAGCCAACGCTAGCCAGCGAGATGGGGGCCCTCCAGGAGCGTATTACCTCGACCAAAAAAGGATCGGTGACGAGCGTACAAGCTGTTTACGTGCCTGCTGATGATTATACGGATCCGGCGCCGGTGACCACGTTTGCCCATCTGGATGCCTCGATTTCTCTTGAGCGTTCTATTGCCGAACAGGGGCTCTATCCGGCTGTTGATCCACTGTCGTCTAACTCGCGTATTTTAGAGCCAGGAGTCGTTGGGAAAGAGCACTATGACGTAGCCCGCGGGGTACAGCGCGTGCTCCAGAGGTATAAGGATCTGCAGGACATTATTGCCATATTAGGTATGGAGGAGCTCTCCGATGTGGATAAACTCACCGTCTCCCGCGCCCGGAAAATTCAGCGGTTTTTGACTCAGCCCATGTTTGTCGCCGAAGCATTTACCGCCCGGGAAGGGAAATATGTACCGCGGGGGGACACGGTACGGGGCTTTAAAGAAATCCTCGAGGGCAAGCACGATAGTAAATCGGAACAAGCATTTTATATGGTGGGAACCATTGATGAAGTGAAATAAGACAATAAACGAATAATGAAATAAGCGAATAAGTAATAAAGAATATTATTCAATTATTCCTTATTTAATTATTCGTTTATTCGTTTATTATGAATTTTCTATTGGACATCGTCACTCCTGACCGCACGGCGTACACTGATACGGTCAGTGCTGTGAGTGTGCCGACTCCCAATGGGACGATCGGCGTACTTCCCAAACACGTTGGCCTTTTTACCGTACTGGGCGAAGGCGAAATAAAAATATCCACGGGTTCCAAGGATATATTTTTGGCAATTGGTGGTGGATTTATGGAAGTGACCAGGGAGAAGGTTTCGATCCTTGTCTCCCGGGCGGTGCACGCCGACGAGCTCAATGAAAAAGCGATTCTGGAGGCTCAAGCGGCCGCACGGGAAATCGTGACCAGCAATGTAAAAGGCGAGGAATTGGCCGCCGCTCAAGCGGTGCTCCGGCGGTCGGTCCTCGAGATGAAAGTGATGCGACGCCACCGTACGCCACATGCTTCGCCGCTTGGATCTCACTGATTGACAGACCGCGTGGGAACGTCGTACACTGCCCAACAAGCACGCTATGCCAGGTAGTGAATTTTCGCTCGTATGCACGCATACGATCAAAATAGCAACCTGGGAATGTATCTGTATAGCTCATAGAAAGGAGAGAGGTTCTCTTATTTCGTAAGAAATAGCGAAAATCTACTACCTGGTATGGTTATCCGTGATTTGATGAGTAAAAAATTGACGGTCGCCAGGCCCGACACCACGCTTCGGGATCTCTGGAAATCCATATTTTCCCATAGGGTCAACGCCGTACCGGTCGTCGACACCAAGTCCCGACTTCTTGGCATCATCTCCAAAGAAGATATGCTCAAGCTTCTCTATCCCAATTACGAAGACATGATGGAGGATCTTTTTACGAGTTATGATTTTGAATCCATGGAGGACCGGATTCATGAGTTGAATGTGAAAAAAGCCCGGGATATCATGTGCAAACGTGTGGTGTTTACGCGCGAAGACACGCCCGTCATGCGCGCGCTTTCCCGGATGATCGCGCGGCGCCTGAATCAACTGCCCGTCTTATCCCGGAAAAATGATACCGTGGTCGGGATGATCACAAAAGGAGATATCTTCCGTGCGTTATTTAAGAAACACTTGCGTTTGACCCCTTGACGCGACCCCCGGCACTTCGTAGACTACATTTCCAGGGGCCATCATGATGATACACCTGGATTTTTTTTTGAGCCGAAAACGCATTAATACGCAAGAATTATATTCTCTTTGAAAGAGCCGTCACCGGCTCTTTTTTTTGGGCTATGAATAAGGATTCGTATACAAAAGTATCGTCATATGAGGGGAGAATCGGGGAGGTTAAACGTGTCGTTCTTCTTTTTTCTGGGGGATTGGACACGAGTGTCATGCTCAAATGGATTGCCGATACGTATAAAGCCGAAGTTATTGCGCTAACCCTGGATTTGGGCCAGCAGGGTGATGATTTGGATGCGATTAAAAAGAAAGCGCTCAAATTGGGAGCCGCTAAGGCATACGTCATCGACGCCAAAGATGAATTTGCCGATGATTACCTTGCTCCCCTCATCAAAGCAAACGGTTCGTATCAGGGGAATTATCATATATCGACCGTCAGCCGGTACCTTATGGCCAAGTGGAGCGTCGTAGTTGCTTACCGCGAAAAAGCAGATGCGGTCGCTCATGGTTGTACGGGCAAGGGAAATGACCAGGTCCGGATCGACGCATCGGTCCTTGCCCTTGACCCCAACATGAAGATTATCGCCCCAGTCCGGGAATGGGATATGAGCCGCGACGAAGAGATTGTGTATGCGCAAAAAAACGGGATAGAGACGCCCGCGCGCCGGGATTTCCCCTACTCAAGCGATGACAACATGTGGGGCGTGACGTGGGAAGGCGGGGAGATTGAAGACCCTCAGTATATTCCCAAAATCGAACGGTTTCAGGTAGCGTCTCGACTTCTCGAAAAAACGCCGAACCGTCCGGAAAACGTAAAACTTACATTTCAAAAAGGCATTCCCGTGGCCCTTAATGGAAAACGGATGAAATTGTCGGCCATCATCATGGCGCTTAACGCAATTGCCGGACGGCACGGCGTGGGAGTCGTCCATCACCTCGAAGATCGGCTCATTGGCCTCAAAAACCGCGGCGTCTATGAGCTGCCCGGCGGGCATACGATCATCGAAGCGCACCGGAATTTGGAAAAATATGTCTGTACGCGCCTGGAAAATGAACTCAAGGAAACGCTCGATATCAAATGGGGCTATTTGTGTTACGGCGCCCTGTGGCATGATCCCGTGATGGCCGATATCAACGCATTTAACGATAAAATTAACGAAAAAGTGACCGGAGAAGTGACGATGCGGCTTTTTAAGGGGAATGCAGCGGTCGTGGCTCTCACCTCACCCTTCGGACTTCATCACGCTTCATTTAACCGCGGGGAGGGGGCGGCGTATAACATACAAGACTCGGCGCCGTTTATTGAGGTCTACGGGATGCAGGCCAGGCTCGCCCAACAGCGGGCGGAAAAAGCCGCTTTTGTATCGATTGGGAAACTCGAACAAAAAAAGAAGCTATTGCCGTCCGTCAAGAAGCTTGCGGAGTTAGGGTATCAACTGTTCGCGACGGATAAAACGCACGCATTCCTCATGGAGCATGATGTGCCCAACTTGCTCGTCCATAAAATAAGCAACGGAGGCGGGAAGCCCAATCTCAAACAGATTTTGTACGAACGGGGATTTGATCTCATTATCAACATCCCATCCGGAAGTCATGAGCAAAAGGAATATACTGATGGGGCGGTCATCCGCAAGCGGGCAGTGGAAACCAAGACCCCGCTTTGCACCCAAGTGGACGTTGCCGATCACTACATCGATAAATTATATAGATTACGTTTTGGGAAGATATAATAATGAGTAAGAAAGAAAAAACCATTTTGATTAAAGACGCAGAGTACATCGTCACCATGGATGCAACCAACCGCATCCTTCGCCGCGCCTCGCTTTTTATCGAGGGGTCGGTCATCCGGGAGGTTGATTCGAAACGAACGCAAGCAGACCGCGTGATTTCTGCACGGGGAAAAATTGTCATTCCCGGTCTCATCAACTGCCATCACCATATGTTCCAGTGCATGATGCGCGGGATGCCGGAGCTTCAAAATCAAACGATTGACCAATGGATAAATATCGTCTGCGAAACGACGAAAGAGATGGATGCAGAAGCTATCTATTATTCGGCGCTTGCTAATATGGCCGAGCTACTTCTTTACGGCTGCACGACGACCACGGACATGCTGTATTTGTTTCCGAAAGGTAAGAAGGGATTTTTTGAGGCCACGATCAAGGCAGCTCGCGATATCGGAATCCGTTTTCATCCGTATCGCGGGAGTATGAGTTTGAGCCGTAAAGATGGGGCACTATTTCCCGATGACGTCGTAGAGGACAGTGATACGATTGCGTCGGATTCGGAAGAAGCGATTCGGAAATATCATGATGTTTCGAAAAATTCAATGCTCAAGATAGGACTTGCGCCCTGCACTATTTTTACGAGTACTCGTGAGGATTATAAAAATGCAGCTAGGTTGAGCGAGCAATATGGCGTTAACATCCAAACCCACATGGGTGAATCGGAATTTGAAAACTCATATTCTCTTCATCATTTTAAATCAAAGCCATTACGTTATTTACAGTCGCTTGGATGGAAAGGTAAGCGAGTGAGCCTTACGCATTGCATCAGTGTGCACTCAAAGGAGATACAAGTATTACGTGATACAGAGACACACGTCGTTCATTGTCCTATATCCAACGCCCGTAAACCGATTGGAAGTATTGGGGTTGCACCGATATGGGAAATGCTTAAAGAGGGGGTAAATATCGCGGTGGGAGTTGATGGAAGTGCTGGTAATGACTCATCCAATATGCTCGAAGAGCTCCGTTGGGCACGGACGATGCAGGGCGTGCGAAAGGAAAGCACGTATTTGAAAGCAGAAAAAGTTCTTCGCATGGGAACTATTAACGGAGCGCGCGCGTTAAATTGGGAATCTGTAATTGGTTCGATAGAGGTGGGAAAAGCGGCAGACGTGGCAACGTTTGGTCTCGATCGTATCGAATCGGCCGGAGCATGCGATGCTATGATGGCACTGCTTTCAACGCAAGCGCAGAGAGCGGATACTGTAATAGCGAATGGAATTATTATCGTCGCGAAAGGAAGGCTTCTCACCATGTCAGAGAAAGTGATTGTAGAAAAAACACGTTTATTTGGAGAGAAATCATTAAGGAGGTTGCCATGAGAATGAATGATGGATTTATTCCAAAAAGTGCTCTATCTGAGATTCGGTCGGATGTACCACAGAAGCCAATTGCTTGGGTACCAGGTTCAACACCAGCACAGCTCATTAAAGCGGCAGTAGTGTATGGAGTAAGGCCTCCAAAGTTGCCGACTCTTGACGATATATTCGCATCCGGAGATCGGTTTGCCGTTGAGCTATATCTCACCCGAACCTGTGCGTTAAATTGTGCAGGTTGTAGTGTCCCAGTTTCCGTTCGTTGGGCGAAAGAGCAAAGACAGGGAATTGACGCGTGGAAGGATTTATTGGAATTACTGTATCAGCGAGGATTGCGATCAGTCAAATTCATAGGAGGTGAGGTCGGAACACTTCCCTGGTTACCTGATATTACTGGTTTTGTTATCAGAATAGGTATGCATGTAAGTATCTTTACCGATGGGGTTCCTTTCCTAGATAATCCGAATCAATTTGACCAAGTCATGAAGGAAGCGGACGGAAAAGTATTGTGGATGACCAGTGTAGATTTCGTGCCACCGACGGAAGTCATGAAGGGTATGGCAGGTAAAGATGTGATTCTATCACGCCGATATAAGGCGCAACGCGGCATTCGTTTTATAGAAATGGTACGTAACGTCAAAGGCGTTGTGATAGGTCATATGATGGTACATAAACCGTGCGTTAAAGAAATTGTCAATGTATATGATGAAGTCTCAGGAAGAGGTGGATTATTTTCTGTGGGTACCATGCAGAATAGGTGTCATTTATATCAGGGACGCGATCCTGATGCGTATACCCAGGCACTTACTGTTGATGACAGAAATATGGTTAGTCAACAATCGAAAGAGCTGATCGCAAGAGAAGATGCACATGTTCGTGAGGGACACCGGACTATCGCAAACTCCAGAGCGCACATCGCCACGACGGCAACAGTAGGCATTCAGCAACAAATAGGTTGCAAGAGTAAAGAGATAGGCCCACCCGGAGTATTTGCCGTTATGCCGGATGGTTCACTTCGTGGTTGTCCGGTTATTATGACACAAGAACAAATTATCAAGTGTCCGGGTTGTGCGTATGCAGTATTTCGGGATGGCGATCCGCGATGGTCAAGATATTTAGGGACGCATGGTTTTTACCAAGCTCCGACGGATAGAGCTGATTTTCCATCGTTGTTTTACCCGCACAAGGAGAATGACTATTTACGAGGAGTATTGCCATGGATGACGAAGAAAAACTGAGCACTTTATTTTCCCGTGCTGTTGATATACATGTTCATGTAGGAGATCACAATCACCGTGATGGTGGTCTTCAGAGGAAATGGACAGGAGGAGAGGCAAATAGCCTGGGCTTACCGGTAGTTGGGAAAGCGCACTTTTTGTCTTTTGTACCCGAATCTGTACATGTTTACGGCTCCGTGACACTGAATAGAGGTTTAAACCCTAAATTGATAGAAAGAGCTTCAAAGGAAATGAGTAGGCCATGGATCGTCTGGTTTCCGAGTCTCAATGCAAAAGCACATCATGATGTAGTTGCTGAGGATCCAGCATGGCAGAAGCTGTTTGCAGGTGTTGAAATGGGTGAACCTATTACTGTTTTAGATACAGTCGGTCAACTTACGACTCAAGCGATTGAAACGATTGATACTATACGGCAAACCGGCGCTATTTTGGCTACAGGACATTTGTCAAGCGATGAGGTCGGTCAACTTGTTCCTGAGGCTATCAAAAGGAGAGTTAGCTCAGTGGTCCTAACCCATATCAGTTCCAGACATAATCGACTTACTGTTGATGACCAAAAAAAATTTATTGCGCTTGGTGTGAAGGCAGGTGTTCCCGTTTATGCAGAGCACTGCGCAATAACATGGATTGATGGTAAGTCCGGTGCTTATGATTTGACACGGGACTTTGTATCACCTATTCAGGCTGTTGGTGCACAGCACTGCATCATATCTTCTGATTGTGGCCGCGTCGTGCCCCAAGGCATTTCTAAGCCAGTGACCCCGATAGAATGTTTGACAACTTTTTCGCAACTTCTCATAGATAGTGGATTAACTTTAATTGATCTTCAGCAAATGATTGTCACTAATCCAAGAAGATTACTACAATTCAATGATGCATAAGAATCAAAAGCCTACTATTATTTTTATTTCGCCCCGTCCCTACTGGGATGGTATGAGAAATAACCTTATTCACTTCGGGACGGCAAAAATTCGTTACTACATGGATTCCCATTATTCACTGCAGGACATCGCTTGCGCATTAAACAAATTAGAAAAACGCACCTGGACGACGCCGACCCCGCCATACATCCGGTCAAATTTTGGTCTCCACGGACCAGGCACGATCATCGCGATGATGAGGTGTAATACCTGTCTCGGTGCCGTGTATTTTGTGGGTCCTTCAGTATTTGCAAGAAGTATTCACATCTGGTCACTTTTTGTCGATCCGCGATTTAGGAGAATGGGTTTAGCAACGCAATTACTCAAGATCGTTGTACGCGCTATACGAGGTTTAGCCGATTCTATAACCTATCAAACGAGACTTGCATCCGACTCTATGCCGTTGTACCTTCAGATGGGGCCAAATTTAGTCGTGAATTGTCATGTGGACGATACCAATGGAGATTGGGCTAACCCAAAAGTAGTTCTTAAAATCAAGCCGCCAAGCAAATGGCGGATGCCACTGAAAACGTCAGATTTTAAGAGTTCAAAAAAAATATCAGCGGTTACTATTGATGATCCGTTTTGGAAGCAAATAAATAGAAACGCGTCTATGCAAGGAAAATATGAAATAATAGGATATACTATAGAAAATTCGAAAGCCAAAGTATTGTTGCGAACTGTATGAAAAATATTATTGAGATTCACCATCCCCTCATCGATCACTCGCTCACCGTCATCCGGCGTAAAGAGACGGGGACGGAGGAATTCCGGCGGCACGCGGGGATCGTGTCCAAAATACTCTTGGTCGAAGTCATGAAAGGATTAGGAACGGTTACTGTGCGCATTGAGACACCGCTCTCCCCCATGACGGGCAAGAAACTTAAAGATGACGTGATCGTCGTACCCGTGCTTCGCGCCGGACTTGCGATGCTATTTGCCATACAGGATTTCCTGCCGTCCGTATCGGTGGGATTTATCGGACTGGAGCGGGATGAAAAGACGGCCCAAGCCCGGGAGTACTACCAAAAGCTCCCGAAGATTTTTGCCTCTCACAACGTGCTCGTCATTGATCCGATGCTTGCCACAGGCGGTTCGTTTGATGATACGGTGACCTTACTTAAAGCAAAAGGCGCCAAGCACATTACGATCGTGAGCATCGTATCTGCTCCGGAAGGCATTAAACGGATGCAGAAACGCCACCCTGACGTGGCTATTGTCACGGCCGCCGTCGACAGCCACCTCAACGATCGCAAGTTCATCGTACCGGGATTGGGTGACTTCGGTGACCGGTATTTCGGGACATAATT
>CAYHFH010000018.1:0-14380 GCA_964355865.1 uncultured Gammaproteobacteria bacterium | reverse complement strand
CGGATTGGAATATTGACCGTTTTTCCGATCCCCGGTTATACACGTGATAGCATCCCTCTGGAACGAACACGACGGTACGCGCTGGCATATGGTATGAAAGTATCACGCTCAATACCGGGAATCAATAGATCAATAACTATCATACCCTAGGCATGATACCGGGAATCAAGTAATCAAACTATATCATTACCCGGCGAGATCCGCGACTACTTTAGGAGTCTCAGGTTGTAACAATGAGTTTAACTCCTGGAGGATTTATTTATCTACGCAGCTGAAAAGGCATTGTAGGATAAAATCTCTATACAGTCCTACCCAATCGAAAAATGATACCGTAATTGAGAGTTAGGTCTGACGGCGTGAACTGTCCCTTCGGTCGTATTTCCTCACTTTTTCAAAAAGTTTCCGTTCCTCATTTCTCATCGCTTCAGCAAACTCATTGTCGCTCTTGGCATAGGCTATTGTATCAAGTTTGGCAAAACTTTTCTCAGGTTTTAAAAATGTGTGGGCTTCTGGAATGCCCTTGAAGGCATCATAGGGAACTTTGTAGGTGCGGTAGACCTTCTTCTTTTTTCCTCTCGTATCGGTAATGATTGTGGGGAATCCGCAGGGCCGGTGAAAGTACAGATACGGGTTAAAAAAGGTTTTGTAATACTCATTCACGGTATCGGTAAGACTTTGGTTGATATGCTGCCAGCCCATGTTTTTTCGTATGACACTCCCGTTTTTTGTTTCCACGAGGGCATTGTCATTACAGTGGTTGCTTCTTGATTTGGTTTGTTTGATGAGAAGCCTCTGAAGAAAACTGGCGACCTGGTAGTTGATCGTTTCTCCTCCGCGGTTTCCAATGAAAATTGAAGATGGTAAATGGGTACTGGTCGATGATCTCCTCAATGGTCGGGATCATGCACGCTTCACAAATTTGGGGGGCGCAAACCACAATCTCCCACTGCGTCATCTCATCAACGGAGTGGAGTTCATCTGTTTTTTCCAGAAGCTTGATGTCCCGAGACGTGTAGATACGGTGGGGATGGATTCGGTGATACGGGATTTTTTTCAGGGTTCCCTTTTCCGCTCTCTTGATTAACCGGAACAGCTGCGTATGTTTGTACCCGGTGATTTTCCGAAGATAATTGACGATCACCTTTTTGTCTTTCTTTTTCAACGCATGGTACGCGAGTCGTCCATAGTGATATTCATATGATCACAATGGTGACGGTTCGCGCCTGATTTGAAAAGAAGAACGTGCTTTTTTTAGTCCCTTTTCAGTACCATTTTTTGGTTAGATATATTTTTTGTACAGTATCATTATTGGGTGGGTAAGACTGAGTATTGACGATTGGCGGGTATTTGATATATAACTTCCCCATTCTGCCGTGTTATCCATATTTTGGAGCATGGCGAATTTTATTTTTAGCATGCCTACTATTGAACTACCTCATGTTGATCGGGTCGATGAGCGCGGATGGCGAGATCGCCTGGCTCATGACCTATGGCACTCTCCGCTTATACAATCCGCTCGATTTGTGAACGGCCTTGTGACAAGTCCGATCGCATATTTCCAGGGGATCAATGGACACGGCGAGCTTGCCAAATGGTTGACCGACTCATCGTCTCCAGAAGCACGGGACGAGCGCACTGAGAAGGAACGCGTCCGTGATTTTTTTTCAACGGTCAGAAACCGGATTGACGAGCAGGACACAATTCTTGGTACCTCTGCCGCCAGCGATTGGAACACGGTGAAAACGTACATACGCAGTGCCTTGAGAGATTCTGGGGAAGGTGTGTATGTGTCTGATGAGATCGTGTTTGCTCGGGATGGTTCATGGTGGGGGATGGGATTGTCGCAAAAAGATAGCAAGCCATCCGCACACTTTTATCATGTTTCATCAGACGGATTCATTGAACACGTTGCATCGAAACGAGACATTGCGTCGTTTAACGATTATGAAAGGGAATGTTTTCTTATCGATACCGTTGAACAAATAACCGACGATACCACGGTGGTCCGTAACGTGGTGACCGTATCTCCCATAACAAATAATGTGGCGGTCATTCATGATTCGGATTGGGAGCGTGAGGCCGGTGTGGTGACTCGTTTGGTTAATCGTGGATCTGACTCTCATGATGAAATTGAATCACTGATCCAAATTACCCTTCGACGTGGTTTAACGATGTCCGATGATGGTGCGTCTATCCTTCTTCCAAACGAAAAGATAAGAAGTATGTTTGAGGAATTATACGCATTGAGTATTGGAAGAGAACATGATTTACAAAAACGAAGAAAAACATTAGATATCGCCGAGCGAATAGATGAAACGTTTCGCAGACATCTCTATCATCGGTATGCGGACGAATGGCTGGTGAATAATCCTGAAATAGTCAAACAGTTTATGAGGTCCTCAGTCTTTATGCGGGGAAGAGAAATTCTCAATGATCACAGCATGGCGGCGGTGGGGCAATCGTATTTTCAGGATGCACGCAACCTGTTAGCAAACGTGATGCTTTGGAATTTTGAAGGATATAAGCATCTGGCTGACTCTCCATCCCAGAAACAGTTTGCAGGGCATGAGAATGATTTTTATGAAGTATTGAGATTTTTACAATCCCATCAGGTGCCTCTTGCTTCGCATGATCAACGACCGATTGTTTTTGGTATCCGGGATAAGCAATACGCGGCCTTACGAGAGCTACACGAAATTCTCCATCAAAACGATTGGCTCCCAGCAGGACTTGACACACCGTGTTCTTTGTCTTGGTATCAGGCCTTACAGGAAAATTATGAAGTGGTATTTCGCCAAAAACTCGATGATGTTAGGAAGGAAATCGATAGAAGAAAACGTTGGCATCCGATTTTTATTCGGAGTATGGAAGTTGCCGGGTTTACGGTTGATTCACAACTTCGACATAGTACGCTGACAACTCTGATAGGAAATATTGCCATGGCCAAGGTTCTTGAAAAAGGAAGTAAACTTGCCTATACCGCTCACGCGGTGACGCCTAATACACTCGGATTTATTACGGATATTTTCGACAAAAATCTTGCGTTGCGTATGCTTCATTTAGAATCAATCACATCTCAGGAGTCACCAAAAACTTTGCGGGATATTGCCAAACAACTCCTCTATATATTTGCTTCAACGAAGCACGATGAAGAAGGTTTTTTTGTCGGACAAACGCTACGCACGGTCGAAGTTGCTTCAACAATTATGGAATATTTGAGCAATGGTGAGGATATACCTGAGGATGTCAGGGATATGTCCAAGATCATCAGTGATCCGGAGTTACTCATGAAAGAGGCGCTAAAGTTGTCGGATCCCGCGTGGGCGGATAATCTCAATTATGTAAACATCTTTTTCCATGGTGGACGCAAACAATTTCATGCGACAATTATGATGACATGGGTGCGTGATTTTGTCACTGCAGTTGAGACAGAGTTTAAAATTCATGAGGGATTATTTTCTGAAGGAGAGAGGCGATTCATTGGTTGGCGGCCATTACAAAGTGATCCGCGAGAAGATGATATCATCAGCACGATTCCGATCGTGCTCGAGAATGCAAAAGAACGAATTCGATTTATAAATCATCAGAAAACAAAGGAACCTTATCGGGGGAACGGGATGCAACGAGCGTTAAAGGTAATGTTACGGTGGCCGGGAAAACCACCAGTTCACTTTCGTGATTTTATGGATATTTTTGAAACGATGTTTGGTTCTATGACGCCAACGATGGAATATATTCGCAAACGGTACAAGTGGAGTAAGTGGACGCATGTCACTGCGGAGAGCTGGCGGTGTTACTGTATGATGCGAGATTCGCATTCATTTTTTAATACTCGAACAGCCGTTGCATATTAGGTGCATTGGGTCAATGCCAGCGCATGAAAAAACTTCCGGAATCGACTACACTAATATCCTTATGTTTGCCGACTCTCTCCCTGAATCGATCATAAAGCGGCTATCCATCCGGGCACGGGAGCTGGGTGCGGTCAATTTAGGGCAGGGAATCCCGTCGTTTCCTACACCTCCCCATATTATCAATGCTGCTAAAATAGCGCTCGATGATCCTACGATAGGTATCTACCCAAATTTTTTCGGGGAATTGGAATTGAGAGAGGCGATTGTAAAGAAACTGCATAGCGATGGTGGAGAATTCGTGACAACGAATAATATTCTTGTTACGGTCGGCGCAATGGAAGGAACAGCGGCGGCGATTCTTTCGCTGGTAGAATATGGTGACCGCGTCGGCGTCATCACGCCGGATTACTGCAACCATTTCCCCCAAGTCATGCTTGCCCGCGGAGAGATCATACCGATTCCACTTCAGGAAGGTGCTGCATGGATGATTGATCTCGTTCAGGTGGAACGTCAGGCCAAGCAGGGGATCAAGCTTCTGATCCTCACGAATCCCGGTAATCCCACGGGATTTGTCGCGTCCGGCCCGGAGCTTGCAGCATTAGTCGATTTGGCGAATACCTACGGATTCTGGATTCTCGCGGATGAAACGTATAGCTACCTGACGTATGATACGCCGTTTACCAGCCTTTTACGTTCTTGGCGGGCGTGCGATCGCATGATCACGGTCCGTTCTTTTTCCAAAGAATACGCCATGACCGGCTGGCGCGTGGGATACGTGGTGGCAAGCGAAGAGGCTGTCAAAACATTCGTCAAAGTCCATGACAGCCTGGTGGGCTGTGTGCCAAAGATTTCCCAGCGGGCGGCGATTGCTGCGCTTGCCGGATCCCAGGACTTCGTACAGGAACATCGCGAAGCATATGCCAGACGCAGAAATCTGACGATGGATGCAATGCGTCGGGTGAAATCACTCCAATTGCCGAGGATCGACGGCGCGTATTACGCATTTGTCCGGTATGAGGGATCAGAGTCCAGTGTGGTACTTTGTGAGCGGATGCTTACAGAAGCCGGTGTAGCCGCGATCCCGGGTTCGGCATTTGGCGCAGGCGGAGAGGGACACTTCCGGCTGTCGTTTGCGGTAGATGACGACTTACTTCAAAATGGGTTAAGACGGATAGAAGGTATGTTTGTGGTTAACTCCTAGCTTCGATACCGAAAATCAATAGGTCAAAAGGTATCATGATCTAGGCATAATACCGGGAATCAAGGTGAAAAAATTATGTTGATTGATTACACCCCTATAATGTAGATTTATATGATATCCAAAAGACTCGTTTCCGTCCCCGCCTCTCCCATCCGTAAACTCGTGCCGTATGCCGTTGCGGCCAAAAAGGCGGGGGTGACGGTGTATCATCTCAACATCGGAGATCCGGATATCAAGACGCCGGAGGTTATGCTAGACGTGCTCCACAACTGGAAAGACAACCCCATCCGCTACGGACAATCGCAGGGGGAGCCCGGATTTCTCGACGCGGTGCTTTCGTATTATCATGGTCTTGGTTTTCCATTTCTTAAAACGGAACATATGCAGGTGACGAGCGGCGGCTCGGAAGCCATTGCCATGGCAATGTTTGCGGTTGCCGACCCGGGGGAGGAGATCCTCACCTTTGAACCGCTCTACACGAACTACAATTCCTACGCGGCGATAAACGGCATTACGCTCTCCGCAGTTGCCACGGATATCAACACCGGATTTCATTTGCCCGTTCAAAATGAGATTGAAAAAAAGATTACGAAAAAAACGAAGGCCATCCTGTACTGCAATCCTAACAATCCCACCGGCACGGTGTATACGAAAGCGGAAGTTGAGATGCTGGTCGCCATTGCCAAAAAATATAAGCTTTTTCTTTTGTCCGATGAGGTCTACCGCGAGTATTGCTACGACGGGAAAAAGCAGGTCTCGCTATTCTCGTATATGCAGGAGATTCCCGATCTGGGCGTAGTCCTCGATAGCATGTCGAAGCGCTACAGCCTCTGCGGCGCACGGCTCGGAATGATGGTATCGCTCAATCGCGAAATTATGGCAGGCGTATTGTGTATCGCGCAGGGACGGCTTTCTGCAGGATTCGTGGATCAGGCGATCGCAAGCAAACTGACGGACGTTCCCGCCTCGTATTTAGACGGAGTTCAAAAAGAATACGCCAAGCGCCGCGATGTGCTCTATGAAGGTCTCAGCAAGATTCCCGGCGTGACGATTCCCAAGCCGGAGGGTGCATTTTACGCAATCGTGGGACTTCCGGTTGAGGACGCGGAGCATTTTTGCCAGTGGCTCCTGACGGATTTCCGTGATCCTTCGGCAAGCTCAGGACAGGCTGAGACCGTCATGCTTGCCCCAGCCGCTGGCTTTTATACCACACTCGGAAAAGGCAACAATGAAGTCCGCATCGCTTACGTCCTCAACACTACCAAACTTACCCGCTGCATTGAGCTTTTGGCAAAGGCACTCCAAGTCTACCGCCCATGAAAAATAAAAAACTCATCCTCTTTGACATCGACGGGACGCTCGTGCAGACGACGACCAACAGTGTGGAGCACTGGAAGCACCGCATCGGTAAAGTTATCAAAGAAGTTTATGGAAAAGATGTTAATTTTGAGATTGAAACCAAAAAATATAACGGTGGGGTCGACCGAAATGTACTTCGATCAATAGCCCGGGATGCCGGGGTCACCGATGATGCTGTGTTTGATGCAAATTTTTCCCATGCACGGGAGGTATTCCATGAAGCATTGAAGGAATCCATTGGGAGCGGTGCAATACTCTACCGAGCCAATACCGAAGCGCATGAACTCGTGAAACTTCTTCATGCCAAGAGAGAGCATTACCTCGGCATTATTACCGGAAATATTGAAATGAATGCATGGCTGAAACTTACGACTGCGGGGATGCGGGAGTATTTTTCTTTTGGTGGGTTTGCCGACGAGGTGAATGATCGGGCTGAGCTTGCCCGTCACGCGGTAGAAAAAGCCACGAAGCACTTTAAACAATCTTTCGCCCCCCGCGAAGTGGTCATCATTGGCGATACGGTCCATGATATACGATGCGGGAAGCATATTGGGGCGACGACGATTGGCGTGACGACTGGGCTCACCAATGGCTATGAGGATTTAGTCAAAGAAGAAGCTGATCTCGTGGTTGATTCCCTCATGGACGAACGGGTACTGCATTTGTTAGGATAAATGGAATGAAGGATTTTCTTCTCTTTTCCGGCTCGAGCAATATACCTCTGGCGCAGGATGTAGCCAAACTTCTTCACACATCCCTCGGTAAGGTGGATTTAAGTCGATTTGCCGACGGAGAGCTTCGGCCGTGGATCCAGGAAGACGTCCGGGATAAAACGGTATTTGTCTTGGAGTCGCTTGCCTATCCCATGGACGAACACATCATGGAGCTCTCTCTCATGGGGGATGCGATCCGGCGGAGTGCACCGAAAAATATGATTGCGGTCATTCCCTACATGGGATACGCCCGTCAGGACAAGCAGCACCGCGAGGGCGAACCGGTGAGCGCGCGGGTGATAGCCAAATTTATCGAAGTGAGTAAGTTTAAAGAAGTCATCACGGTCGATCTTCATAATGACGCGATCGTCGGATTTTTTCAAATTCCCGTTGCTCACGTGAGCGCCATAGACGTGTTGACCCTGGAAGTCAAAAAATTATCGTTACCTCATCCTGTGGTGGTGTCTCCTGATGTCGGAGGGGTCAAGCGGGCGAGGAACCTCGCCTATGCCCTCGACGTTCCCATGATCGTCATGGAAAAAAAGCGGTTTTTGGACCGGCACGATACGAGCGAAGCGTTTCAAATCATTGGCGACGCGCGGGGGATGGATGCGATCATCATCGATGATGTCATCTCCACCGGTGGGACAATTGCCAACAGCGCGCGTTCGCTGGTAGACGCCGGGACCAAGAGTGTCACCGTGCTTGCGTCCCACGCCGTTTTTGCAGGGGAAGCGGTGCAGAAACTGTCGGAGTCTCCGATTGATCTACTCATCGTCACCGATACGATCCAATTGCCCAAAGAAAAATTGTTTCCCAAGCTTCGCGTGGCTTCCGTTGCCCCGCTTATCGCGGATGCTATTTCTTCGATGATCAAGTAAAATCGGATTATGGCACTTCTCCCGAAAGCACTTTCGCGTCTCATCGAATCATTTCAAAAGTTACCCGGCATTGGACCCAAGTCGGCGACCCGCCTCGCGTTTTATCTCCTCCATGTGCCGCAGGCGGAGCTCGAGAGTTTTGGAGAAAACTTACGGACCCTCCGGCTCAACACGGTGCTTTGCTCAGTATGCAAAAATGTTGCGGAATCGGAGCCATGCAGCATCTGTAGTGACTCAGAGCGGGACCAGTCCATCATTTGTGTCGTCGAACAACCGACCGATGTCCTCGCATTTGAAAAAACGGGAACATATAAAGGTCTCTATCATGTCCTGCATGGATCGCTTGATCCCCTCAACAACATCGGCCCTGATGAGATTTACATTGCAGACCTTTTGAAAAGACTTAGGACTCAGGACGTAGGAATTAAGGAAATCATCCTTGCGACCAATCCAACGATGGAAGGGGAGGCAACGGCAATGTATTTACAAAAACAGCTTTCAACCATTCAACCATCCAGCCATCCAACCATACGTCTTACTCGTCTTGCCCGTGGACTGCCGGTCGGGGCGGATATCGAATATGCAGACGAAGTCACGCTCTCCAGAGCCTTAGAGGGGAGGAGAGAATATTAGCTTCCATTCATTTGTTGAAGAATTTCTTCGGCTCTTTCTTCAATAGAAAATAGAATTTCATCAGCATATGTACTTCCCATTGCATGATGTGAATTTCCACCATCGATTGATGTATCAAATGCATCACTTGATACTACCGCATTTTCTATATCAACGATTATTTGATGAATTTGACCTAATCCGCGAGTTTCTGCGGTTGTTGGATTGATAATTTGATGCAGGATTGTCATAGCAAGCTTTTCGGCTGCTTGTTCCTCCCATACATTTTCAAGTTTTATTATTGTAGTTGACTCATTGTCCATTTTATTTTGTTCAATTTTAGCCATATAAGAGTTCGACAACAAAAAACAGGCAAGGTAATCCTTGTCTGTTTGTTTGGTAAACAGAAAAAAAGAGGCAGACCGTAGGGGTCTGTCGTATGGATATATAGTATCAGAACGTCGTATACTATACAAATATGCCGACGAAAAAAGATATTGAAGCTGTGCTCAAAACTATCCCTGATCCGGAGATTGGGGTGTCGCTGTGGGATCTGGGACTTATCTATGAGATTGGTATTGATAAAAAGGATGGCACGATCCGGATTCTCATGACCCTCACGACGATCGGTTGCCCTTTGTTTGATCTCATCGCCGGTCCCATCCGTGAGGAAGTAGGAACATTGAAGGGCGTCAAACGTGTGGAGGTCGAACTTACTTTCGAGCCACCATGGAGTATGGATCGGATGAGTGAATCCGCAAAACTAGAGTTAGGCTTTTAAAGCTATCTTAGAACTAGCTTCGCAAGGCCAGGCCTTGCGAAGCTAAATAGAAATATGCCGCAATCAGGAACCATGTTGGGTGCGTTTACCGATGAACTCGGAGATTTGGGCAAAAATATTGTCCGGGAGGCGGTCGCCGTCCCCAAAGATATCGTGGGGAAGGCGATGGAGAGCCTGGGAGTATCATCGGGTAAGAAACCTCAGCAACAAACCAATTCCGGGAATCCAAAGGATTCCCGGAATTTAGATAAGGGGCCAGTTGATCAGCTTAACGCAGCCAAAGACCAACAAGCCAAACAAGCCGTTGCCCGCGCAGCGCTTGCCCAGTTGGCCGGTGGAACGCAAAGGCAAAAAGAACCAACAGTTTGGGAGAAGGCGCAACAGGAAGCTGAGCAAAAGAAAGAGCTTGCCAAACAGCAGCAGAAACAGGCCACGACCCAACAGCTTCCGGCGATCCAATCGAAACGCAAGCGCGGGGATCTCTATGGCATGAAAGCCAAAAAGAATACCACGGAAGTGGGAAGGAACGTACGACAGGATTAATTACTTCAAAGGAATGTTGATAAACGGAGAGGAGCCGCCAGTCACCTGGGGGAGTTTACCATCCCACTTTTTGATTGCCTCGAGCTGAAGATACTCTTGGGTGAGTGACGCTTTTTGGAGGGCTTGTGCTTCGGCGAGTCCCTTGGCTTCCGCAATCTTAGCTTGCGCCCGTTGCGTGGCTTCCTTTACTTCGTACTCCGCCTGCTTGACGCGCTCTCCGGCGACCACTTTGAGCTCAATGGCTTTGGAATACTCCGGAGAAAAGTAGACAGCCCGCAGGAGCACTTTATCCAATACTAAATTCTTTTTGGCAAGCATTTCGCCGAGTTCCTGCGACATGACGGTTTCTGCCTCTTGGCGTTTTTCGGAGTAGATAGCTGGCGCACTATAGCGGCTAATGACCATGCGGATTTGGCTCCGGCTAAAGGGTCGGATAATCTTGTCCACATAATCTTCGCCGATCGTTTTCATGATTTCACTTGCCTTTTCTCCGTCGACTTTAAAAAGGACTGTCGCGTCTACCTTGACTGTCTGTCCGTCGCTCGTCGGCGCGTCGAGTGAATCGTCGCGTCGGAGTGCTCCTTCGTCTGCATTGGCGGACATCGTGTACTCCTGGACCCGGGTATCAAAAAGGGTGACTTTCTGCCACAAGGGGATGGCGAAATTTAATCCTTCCTTCATCGATTGCGGGAGTACCCCTCGGCCGCTATCGTAGACGACGCCCACGTGTCCTGCCGGCACAAAGATAAGTGTTGAGCGAAAAAGGAAAAGGCCGAAGATAATCAGTGCGATGGTTTTAAGGAGACGAAATGAAGAGGTGAGAGAGGAAAAAATATTTCCGGTAGGACCATTTGTTGCCATGTATCTATAGTAGTGAGGGAGGCCCTGCATTGTCAATGACGTGATGAATAACGATATAGCTTCACTCCCGACCGGAGGGAAATTAGCATAGTTTTTGGTTTGGAATGAATAGAAAATAAAAACCCCCGGGAACGTCACATGACTGTTGCGACACAAAAAACGTGTCAGTCAAATGAGTCCCGGGGTTTTGCTCGACTGGTGCGGAAAGTTAGCGGCGGACTATTCGTCTTTAGTTAAACGACGAATGGGTTTTGAGTCAAATCCCGCTATAGCCAGCATCAATTCGGCTAAACTATATTCTTTTTTCGGGGCTTGGACAACAATGCCCGCAGCAAAGTCGTCATCGACTTGCCGTTCGCCTTTGGATCCGTAGTCAACGTCCTGAACTGCCTGCGCCATAGCGCCCATGATGCCAGTCATCACGTCGTCGCTTTGGTCGAAGCGTTCATTGTTGAACGCCTCATGCGCTTCGATGATCAGATTTTGATCTCGTAAAATTCCTGCGACGCGACCGCGGAATTCGGGATCACTCTCACCTTCCTTTTGTGGATCGATTTTATAGATTCGTGCAAGTTCTGTAGCTTCTTGTGTTCCTGGTTTCATTTCGATCTCCTTTATATTCTGTAATTTTTCTATCTCAAAACAGATGGATAGCACGCCGGGCACTATTAATTTCAAATAACAGCTTCGCAAGGCCAGGCCTTGCGAAGCTAAATAATGCCCAAAGCGCTATCCACTGGATAGAAATGGAGAGATAACTTTCCGCCGCGTCAAACGCGGCTGGAACGTTAGACGTTCCGCACCATGTTAATGTGCTAAATAGACTGCAAGATCAACAAAAAATCCGCAGCAAAGAGCGGGGTTTGTATGACCTATAGTATGGATTTTACAGAGAGAGAGAGAGAGAGAGTTTGTCAAGTCCTATAGGGGAAATTAACGGAGATCATTAAAGGATTCCGGTGAAATTTGGGTGTCGCGGAGTATTTTTCGGAGCAATCCAACATGGATAGATTCTCCAGAGTGCAGTGGGACTGATGTTTTTCGTCCGTCAGCATGTTCTAGGCGAACATGGCTTCCTTTTTGTCGGATAGGATCAAAACCTTGTTTTTGTAAGATGCCGATCAATTCACGCCCACTTATTGGAGACAGTTTAGGCATAATACGGGATAAACACGTCTTCTGTGGCAAAGAATGAAGGGACAGGCGCGGGAGATTTTAGCTTTTCCTCGCGACTGTCTTTGTCTGCGTCCAGCACAAGTTCAATGACCTCCTTGATACGTGGCCGAAGGGCTTCGAGTGTTTTTGCTTGGGTATGACAACCGGGAAGTTCCGGCACGGTAGCTACATACCAGCCGTCCTCATCTCGTTCGATGAGGACTTTAAATTGAAGGATGGTTGTCGTTTTCATAGTAAATCGATTATACCATTCTCTTGCAAATAAAAACCCCGGTGGTTTAGAGAATACGAAGGTATGCCCTTTTATTTAACTCTTTCTTAATATATAATGAACATCACCTTATGAAAATAATTGTATCCTGTTGTTGCACGAATATACCCCATTGGGGAGTTCGTGCTGTGCGCTTAACTTTGTAACCATACCCTCCTAAGACCACATCACGAACCCCGCAAAGCGGGGTTTTTTGATGGAAAGGAGGTGAAAAAATATGGAAGTAGTATCTGAAAATTTGCTTAAAGCGTTGAAAGCTGCATATCTGACAATGGAAGATGTTACGTCACTAGCGGAATACACACGCGTCATTGAGCCTTTATTGTCCGGAATCGGTGAGGACGAACGGAGACAATTAGGACAAATGTTGTGGTCAGAACGCGAACGCGATTCATTTGGCGTGACGCTGTCTGGTGTCGAGCCTTATGGATATACAGGATTGGCCTTTCATTTGTCGCCATTGGTAGGCGGAGCGTAATCGTATGGGAGTCTCGGCGGGTGCTAGCCCCGCCGTCTCCCGTTTGCGACTTCTCTTAAATGTGCGATAATAAACATAATGAAACTTTATAATTCGCTCACAAAAAAGTTAGAAGATTTTGTCTCGCTTCATCCTCCGAAGGTCGGACTCTATACCTGTGGTCAGACCGTCTATGATTACACGCACATCGGACACGGGAGGAAGTATGTGGGAGATGATGTATTGCGGAGAGTTCTGACGAGATTTGGGTATGACGTCAAGCACGTGCAAAATGTGACGGATGTGGGGCACTTGGTAAGCGACGCCGATGAGGGAGAGGATAAGCTCGAGAAGGGAGCGAAGAAATCTGGAAAAACGGTGTGGGAAGTGGCGGAGTTCTTTACGAAAAATTTTTACGATTCGATGGATAAGCTCGGCATCCTCCGACCCACCGTTATTTGTAAAGCGACAGAGCATGTCCCCGAGCAGATTGCGCTCATCGAAAAATTATTAGCGAAGGGTGTCGCGTACGATACGCCGGAAGCGGTCTATTTTGATGTGACGAAGTTTTCCGGATACGGGAGTTTGTTCGGACAGAAACTTGAAGAGAAAAATGTCGCGGTCCGCCAAGATGTCAAAACAGGAGAAGCGAAAAAGCATCCCGCGGATTTTGTACTGTGGTTCAAACGCATTGGCCGGTTTGCCGATCACGTGATGCACTGGGAGAGTCCTTTCGGTGACGGGTTTCCGGGCTGGCACATCGAGTGTTCGGCGATGGCGATGAAGTACCTTGGCGATACGATAGATATCCACACCGGCGGCACGGAACACATGGCCGTCCATCACCCTAATGAAATTGCCCAAAGTGAGGGGGCAACCGGAAAAAAATTTGTTCGCTATTGGATCCATCACGGGCATTTGATGATTGATGGCACGAAAATGAGTAAGTCGCTCGGTAACATAGTATCGGTTGATGATGTGATCGCCAAGGGATTTGACCCGTTTGCTCTTCGCTATTTTTATTTCACTGCGCATTATAAAAAGCCGTTAAATTTTACATGGGAAGCCCTCGGCGGCTCGCAGAATGCATTGGGGGAGCTTCGCGCCGCAATATCCAATTTCTCCCGCGGAGCGGGATCTCGCTTCGCGGGACAATATCCAATATCCAACAGAAACGTATTATCACCGGAAAAACTGGAAAAGGTAGATATGTACCGCCGGGAATTTGATGAAGCGCTCGGACGCGATTTGAACATGCCTCAAGCGTTGGCCGTGGTGTGGGAAGTGGTCAAATCCAATATCCCGAGTCAGGATAAATATGACCTCCTTATGGATTTTGATGAAGTGCTGGGACTGAGATTGACTCAGGACGTAGGACGTAGGACTCAGGAAAAAATTCCGGAAGAAATACAAAATTTAGTAAAACAGCGGGAGACATTACGTCAGGAGAAAAAGTTTGCAGAGGCAGATGCGGCGAGAAAAGGTATTGAAGCGAAAGGTTACATGATAGAAGACACACCGGAAGGCGTACGGCTTACCGCGAAACTGTAATGGCGGCAGCAGTTAAACTTCTTTGAGCTATATTAAATGACGTCGGGTTGACCTGAAGTTCTACGCGGGAGCCCGCCCCGAGAGCAGAAAGATTTTCCCTTGCGGCAACGGTGACTTTCC
>CAYHFH010000017.1:0-14512 GCA_964355865.1 uncultured Gammaproteobacteria bacterium | reverse complement strand
AACCCCGGGAGCCCCCCCGCCGGCGGCTGACAGGAAAAAATCTTGGGGAAAGGAAGCAGGAGTGGATCAAGAAGGCAAAAGGGCATTGGATACTGGCGCTTGATGCCGATGAGCGGGTATCGGAAGAGCTGAGAGAAGAGATGAAGAGACTGAAAGACAGTAAGACGGTAAGACAGTGCGTCGCCTACCGTATTCCGTATCAGAACTATGTGTTCGGAAAGCCGGTTTATCATGGAGGAGAAAAGTACGCTAAGGTTCGGCTGTTTCGTCATGGGTACGCGAAGATTTCGTCCAAGCCGTTACACGAAGAGGTGAAAGTCATACTCCCTCAAAAGCCAGGCTTTTCAAGATCAAAGCCTGGCTTTGAAGATATAGGAACACTTCGCGGGATCATCCATCACCATTCGTATCGTACGCCGTGGCAGTTAGTTGCTAAGTTTACGAGGTATGCGTGGGTTGCGGCAGAGATGTATGAGATTGCTTCGTCGAAGACGGCTCGCAATGACATGCTTCGCAAACTCTTTCTTTACGGTCCGCATATGTTCTGGGCACGGTTCGTAAAGGAGAAAGGATATAAGGATGGGTGGAGGGGATTGGTTTTGGCTACCGCGTTCGGGTATATGGAGGGACTCACGTATTGGTTTTTATTATTAATGCGAATTACATAAGGCCACCCCTTGCCCTTCGAAGCTCAGGGTAAACAGCCAAGGGAGTGGCCTTTAACGCAACTATGAAGTGTCTATGTGGAAAAACGGAGGCCACTTTACTTTTTCAATCAGGATTGTATGACGTCGTGCAATGCATGGCGTGCGGGCAGGTGAGGATTGAGGCGCGGGACAAAGCGGTACGGACGGGGTACTACGAGGAGGAAGATGTCCGGTTTTATATAGACCATCAGGAAATGTTTCGTTCGTTGTTTCGTAAACTTCTCGATTTTATCCATGAATATGCTCCGGGCGGCACGCTCATGGATATCGGAGCGGGTGTAGGACTTCTCCTAGACGAAGCCAGGAATATGGGCTACCGCGTCATAGGATTTGAACCGTCAAAGCCGTCGGTGCGGGAGGCGGAGAAGTATTTTGGAATTAAGCTATTTCCTGAAGAATTTTCTAAAAAAACTCTGGATTCCCGACGGAGTTTACCCCGCACTTTGATGCGGGGCGCGAATGACACAATAAACATCATTGTAATGAATCACGTCCTGGAGCATATTAAGAATCCAAAGGAAATCATCGGACGTTGTGCCAAAACGCTTCGTGACTCGGGGACGCTGGTCGTCGGCGTTCCCAATTTTGATAGTTTTATGTGTCGGATAAAAAAAGGCAAGTGGCAGTCCCTCATCCCGGCGCAACACCGGTGGCAGTTTACCCTCGCGGCCTTGGATCTGCTTGTCGTCCCGCACGGGTTCCGGCGGATTGCGGTATCATACGAAAATCACGACCGCTCGATGCATTATTGGTGGAAGAAGCCCATCTATGCGGTGCTTGACCGGATTGCGCTTGCCACGGGACATGGGGAAGCGATGGTGGTGATATACAAAAAAATCATCTAATCATCTAATCAACAAATCATCTAATATGAAAAAACAAAATATCTGGTTTGTCATCGTGACGTATAAGCCGGATAAGGAAGTATTGGGGCGGTTGAAGACGGTTCTTGAGGGACAGAGCACGATAATTGTTGACAATACAAACAATAATATCGGATATGGAGCTGCGGCCAATCAGGGAATGAGGCAAGCGTTTAGTGCGGGAGCCCGTTGGGTCGTGGTATGCAATCAGGATATTACGCTCACGAAATACGGTATTGCTCATTTTTTCAAAGAGCTTGAGAAATGTCCGCCGGGGATCGTGGGGCCTGAAGCAGGGGTTTTGGATCCCAAACGCTGGACGACGGTGCTAGCCTCAAGGCCGGGCCTTGTGCCTGATGATAGGCTTTTATATATTTCTGGATCGATGATAGCAATACATAAAGATGTATGGCAAGCGACGGGTGGATTTTATGAACCGTATTTTATGTATTACGAAGATGTGGATCTTTCGGTGCGAGCAAGGTATGCCGGATTTCCGCTGAAACAGATTTCTATAGAGGGATTCCGGCATGGGTCAAGCGGGAAAAATTATAATAGTCTGGATCCCCGCCTTCGCGGGGATGACAAACAAGCGAAAGAATACTATCTGGCGCGCAATCACTTATTATTTGTCCGGAGGCTGGCGCCGGTTTCCGTGAAGCTTCATGAGCTGGTGAGGTTACTAAAAACTATTATTGAACATTCCCAAATTGGTAATATCGATGCGATGAGAGGAATAAGTGATTTTTCGGTGGGGCGACTGGGAAGAAGAATTACCTAAGGCCACCCCTTGCCCTTCGAAGCTCAGGGTAAACAGCCAAGGGAGTGGCCTTGAATACAGATTATGATTATAGGTGTCGACGCGGGCGCTCTATCGATTACCGATGACCGGCTGAAAGTCGGAGTTTATCGTGTGACGAAGAACGCGCTTACCGCGCTCGCTGCCATTGACAAGAGTAATAACTATAGGCTCTATTCGTTTGAGGCGATAGAGGAGGGGATACTCAACGCATTTGATGGACGCGCGAAGATGGTGCAATTGCCTACGCCGGGCTGGCAGCGCGTTTGGTTGCCGCTCGAGCTTAAAAAGCATCCGGTTGATGCGTTTCTAGGTTTTGCTCAATCTCTCCCCTCGGTACATACATTGTGCGACATAGGGTTTATCTATGACCTGGGTTTTTTGCATACGCCAGAAGCATATGGGAAGAATGCCGGAGTGTTAAAAAAACAAACGGATAGTCTCGTCGCTCACGCGTGCCATATCATCACGATCTCCCAGGCTACGGGGGCGGATCTTCACGCGGAATATGGTTTAGCATCGGAGAACATCACTGTTGCCTATCCGGGCGTGGATGCTTCATTCTCCCCCGCCGGAGAAAAATACATCGGGCCGAATCCATATTTTCTTTTCGTCGGAAGTCTGAATAGAGCGAAAGATATTCCCAGGCTCATAGAAGCATTTGGTGAGTTCGTCACATTACAGAAAGCCAAAAGACTGGATTCCCGCCTCCGCGGGAATGACACATTATTTGATTTGTATCTTATCGGTGGGGATTATTGGCCGGACGGGGCAATAGATGCATTGATTCACAAATTACACCTCAAAGATCGTGTGAAGAAGATGGGATTCGTCCACGAGGATGCGCTTCTTTCGTATTATCGTGGCGCGGTAGCGCTTACGACGACTGCCCTACGGGAAGGGTTCTGCTTGCCGGTGGCAGAAGCAATGGCCTGCGGGACGCCGGTCGTGGCACTGGACCGCGGAGCGCTCAAAGAAGTGGTGGGAGAAGGGGGAATCTTAGTTAGTCTAAAGTCTAAAGTCGAAAGTCGAACGTCTGGTTTTGCGGATGCGATGGAGAGGATGATGGATAGAAGGGCAAGAGAAGTGTTTGCCAAGAAGGCGATAATTCAGGTAAGAAAGTTTACATGGGAGAAATTTGGAAGGCAGATACTTAAGAAGATATCAATTTTCTCAAGGCCACCCCTTGCAAATGCCAAGGGCGTGGCCTTTAAAACGAATGAATATAAAGCCTTCTGATCTTGTTTTGGAAATCGGCAGTGGAAATAACCCGAATCCACGGTCGGATATATTGTGCGACCGGTTCATTCATACGAGTCATGACCGGGCCGGAGAATTTTCCATCCACATCGACCGGCCGATGGTTGTCGCCGACGGAATGAGGTTACCATTCCTGGATCAGACATTTGATTATGTCATCGCGTCGCATATATTTGAACACATGGAAGATCCGGCACGGTTTGCCCGTGAGATTGAGCGCGTGGGGAAGGCTGGATATATCGAAGTGCCGTCGGCTATCTCCGAGCGAGTGTTCGGGTGGAATTTTCATCATTGGTACTGTGAGATGGTCGATGGAGTATTGACGTTCATTCCCAAAAAAGAAGGGGAACAACATGGGGGATATTTCCATAGGCTTATCGCGCGGAATATTTGGTTCCGAAGGTTCTTTGAGCAGCACGAACATATGTGGTATACGCGTCTCGAATGGCATGGGAAGATTCCCATCCTGGTAGAGCGCAATCCGATGAGTCCCGCGGATAAAGGGAAGCTTGACGCTGTTGCTTGGGATTTGCTTCATCAAGCAAAAAAGGAAGAGATCATTGATGCCGTTTTTGCTATTCGGTTTTTAGTGAGAAGAATTATCAGAAAAATTAGAAAAATCATAAGGAAGTTTGGATGGTTGATGGCGACTATCACAATGGATAAAAACATTATTTCTTCACTTGCGCAATTGTGTGTTTGTCCGCAGTGTCATGGGAACGTTGGTAGAAAGGAAAAGAAGTGGACATGCATAAAGTGCAAAGCGGTTTATACAATTGACGGGCTGATACCGGTATTACTTCTGCCGGAAGAGAGAAAGAGGGGGTTTTGAAAGCAATGCGAGTACTTTTTATTTTGTTATTCGCAAGCACTCTTTATATCGGAAGTGTGTTTTTGGCGACCCAAGGGAAGACGTTTCGACTCGACAGTGATTACGATTCCAATATTCCGATTATATCCTTTGTCGTTGACACAGTGCGCAATGAACACCGCTTTCCTCTCCGGAATCCGTATGTGACGACGGGAATTTCCGTCCTTGGCGATCCCCTTTCCGGGTCCGCGTATCTGCCATATCTTCTCCCCATGCTTCTATTTGGCGTGCAGAGTGGTTGGTGGGTCGTGATCGGACTGCATGCGTTTATGGCGGGAGCGTTCATGTGGGTGCTGTTGCGGGATCTTTTGACGAAAAAGTCCGGCTTTGATTTTGCCTTGTGGGGAGGACTCCTCTACATGGGATCCGGTGCGTTTGCGGCGCGTATTGCAGCTGGGCATATAGAAAAAGTGTTAAGTTACCCATGGTATCCCTTGTTGCTTTTAGCCTTGTTAAAAAAAGATCAAACGAACCGAAACGCCATATTGATCGGTGCAATCATGGGGATCGTGTTTCTGACGGGGGATGTATATGGGGTGTTTTATATGGGAATGTTTTATGGAGTGATAAGGGTGATAAGGTCTGGCGAAGCCAGATCTGGCTTCGCCAGAGAGATTAGGGGTATTGGCTGGGCAATATTGGCATTTGTAGTCGCTTCAGGAGTGAAGCTGGTTCCGTTTTTTATAGACGTAGCTCCGGTGATAGCCCGGTACAGCAGTTTTGATGCGGCAAAGGGATCACTCCACCTTTTTTATTCATGGATACCGTTCATCGTGCCCTTGGGGGTGACATTTTATGACCGGCCGTTATTTCAGCATGTGTTTGGGATCTGGTACAACTGGTATGAATACTATGCATTCATTGGTCTTCCTATTTTCTTTCTGATTGCATTGCCCAAAATTTTAAAACGAAGAGAGGTACAGATTCTTATTATGCTTCTCATTGTAGGAATTATGTATATTGCGCGGGGGTATCCGTATTCCATATTTTACTGGATGAATAAAAGTATTCCCGTCCTCAATTGGTTCCGGGCGCCGCAGCGGATGTATGAAGCATTGACGGGTATTATGGTTATAGTAATAACTCTTTGTGCAAAGCATGTCATAAGGCCGCCCAAAAATACCTTTTTTCTATGGGGAATGCTTAGCGTCACATTACTGATCAGCGGGTACCAGATGACAAATGCGTTTGAAATTCCGAGAGTATCAGAGGAACGTCTTATTGATCAGTTGCGGGCAGGTGACGGGGGAGATATGACCGTCGCGTCGTTTGCCTGCTGTATGCAGAAATTTCTTGTGGCTGAAAAAATTCGAGTCATCAATTATTATTATGGATGGCGGCCGAAAGGTGCGCCCCGGTTTACTTCTGCAGATGGATCGACGTTTGCATTTGAGACAATACAAACATCAAGGCCGGCATATATAATAGCTCCGAAAGACATGGAATTTCGTCAGTACGGATATGAAGTGTGGTTTGGGGACGAAAAGAATAATGTTTGGCGCGTATCAATACTTTCATGAAAAAACCAAAAATTGCGATTGTCCGCGGAACATTTCTCAATAAATACGAGATGCAGATGTACGAGCCACTCGTCGACCGCTACGATATCACCGCATTTGGTTGTCTCACGAGTTACCATGATAAATTTGCATTCCACGTCGTCAAGCTTCCCTCTCCCATGGACTTATCGGAATTTCCGTATAAGATGCCGGTCCTTAATAGATTATTCATTGACGCCCATTATCTTTGGGGACTTGAGGAAAAGCTTCGAGGATTTGATATCGTGCATACTGCGGAAACGTATTTTCATTACACACAACAGTGCCTGAATGCGAAAGGGAAAGCAAAAGTAATCGCGACAGTATTAGAGAATATTCCGTTTAACAATGAAGGGATTTGGGGAAGAAAAGCGTTCAAAGCGCGGGCACGGCGCGAACTTGATCACATCGTGGCCCTCACCCACAAGACAAAGGAAGCATTGATCGCTGAAGGCGCCGATACCAGGAAGATGAGTGTCATCCCGCATTTCATTGATACGAAACGATTTCTGCCGGAGACCCCCAGAAAAACCGTCCGGACAATTTTATTTTGCGGGCGGCTCGAGGAATACAAAGGAGTTTTTGATTTTGTTGCAATGGCGCGTCAATTGCCCCGGGCGTTGCGGTTTGTCATGGTGGGGACGGGGAGTGAGCAAGATAACCTCAGGCGCGCCGGAATGGAAGTTCGGTCCGTGTCCTACGACGATATGCCGGCTATTTACAGGGAAGCGGATATATTTGTCGCTCCGTCCAAACCCAGCACCAAGTTGGTGCTGGGTAAACCCATTACAACATGGGAAGAGCAATATTGCACCGTTCTTTTGGAGGCGCAAGCAGCCGGCTTGCCGATCGTCACGACCCGTACAGGAGGGATACCGGAGAATATCGGTGACGCCGGAATTATTGTCGCTCCCGGGGACGTCAACGCGTTGACTCACGCGGTGCAACGGTTTATTGACAACACGGTATTGAGACTCGCGTATAGCAAAAAAGCCCGCGCGCGCGCCGTATCCGTTCATGATATAACTATCGGAGCCAATAAGATTGACCTGCTCTACCAAAAACTTCTGTGAAAATCGGATTGCTGTGTGTTCTGTTTTCCTTTGTCGCTCTTTCTGTGGGAAGTGCACTGAATGAATCCCTCACCTACGACGAAGTGTTTTATCGGCAAGAAGGGAGGCAAATAATACGAACGAGATCGTTTAGCGATCCGTACAATCCGCCGCTTATGCCTGTTCTTATCGGCATAGCTGGCAATGCGGGGAGGTTTGTGACCGTGGCACTCGGTGCCATTCTAATTTTTGCGGTATATCAATCCGGCGGGCAGGTTGCAGCATTTCTTCTCGCGTTTCATCCTACTTTTTTGGCTCACAGTCATTACATTACCAGTGATGTTGCGGCGACGCTATTTATCTTCTTGGGGTATCTAGCATGGAAGCGATATTTAGTCCGGGTAACACTGGTCAATGCATTACAGGTTGGTGTTGCCCTCGGATTAGCCTTGGCTACAAAAATAACCACAATCGGGTATTTTGGTATTGTTATAGTGGTATTGGGAAGATTTCAAAAGCTGCGCCGGGTAATGGTATGGTTTATCGTGGTTACTACCCTTCTTATGCTTTGGGCTGCGTATTTTTTTACGTGGGACACGGTGATACGCGAGCGCGAAGACCCCGGCCGGGTATCCGTACGTCTTGAAGCATACGCAAAGGAGCATAATGTAGCAATTGTTTCTTCCGTGATTACATTTTTACGCGAACAACCCCTTCCGCTGGGAACATATACCGCGACTATAAAAAATAATATTCTCCGTGCCGGGAAACCTTCAGATGTATTTTTTAATGGTTTCATCTATGACCGGTCACAATGGTATTTTATGATCGTTAATTTTTTCAGAAAGACACCGGTTCCTTTTTTGTTACTGATTGGATTGGGGATAGTAAATCAAAAAGATAAAAAAGTACGGAAGATGTTTGCTATTGGCGCAGGGATAATCCTTGTCGCGTCTTTTACCGGCATGGCACCGCTTGACCGATATATATTGCCCGCTGTTCCGTTTTTGGCACTCGTTGGGGTTAGGGGGTTTAGGGAGATTGGGGAGATTAAGGGGATATGGGGAAAAATAATAATTTCTATTTTTTCCCTTTGGTACATCGTTGGTACACTCGTACAGTATCCGCATTTTATTTCGTATGCCAACGAACTTGCCGGCTCTCGAGACGCAAGGCATGAGATACTTTCTGACAGCAATCTCGATTGGGGGCAGGCCCTTCCGGATGTGGGCAGATACGTCCGAAATAAAAGCATCGGGAGAGCCACATTTTCATATTTTGGAAGAGATGACGCTAGTCAGTATGGATTACCAAGCCCTGCTGCGTTTGGCTTATGGAAGTTTGAGGAAATTTGTGCGTTTCATGAAGTGGATCTTGATCCGAATTTGCCCCGGAAAGCGACCATCATAAGTGTCACGAATTGGTATGCTTGCGGATATAATACACACATCAACTACTCCAAAGAGAAGATCCGCGATGTGGTGGCTGATGTATTTTTAGTATTCTAAGCTATGCATCGCACACGGATCGTACCAATTTTTCTCATCATCCTATTCTGGCTGATCTTTTTTTGGCGGCAAATATTCGGGGGTGAGGTCTGGTATTGCTGCGATAATCTCCTCATCAATGTTCCATCCAAAGTGTTCCTTGTCCGGGAATTGCATCTCGGGAGATTGCCTCTCTCTAATCCGTATATATTTTCCGGTGCGCCGTATTGGGCGGATATTAATCTCGCGCTTCTGCACCCCAATAGCTCCCTCTATTTCTTTTTTTCTCCGTTCCGGGCACTAACCATCGGAATTCTTGTTTCTTTTCTCATCGGATTACTCGGTATGTATGTGCTTGGAAGAACGCTCCGGTTGAGTAGGTTTGCCTCGGTTGTGGGGGCAATCGTGTTTGGGTTGAGCGGTTCGTTGGTCGTCTACGCCAATAATATTTCCATCCTTCAAGTGGCGGTTCTCGTCCCATGGGTCATCACGACATGGATAAGGTATCAGAAGACCATGACAGGGCGAGGCCTTGTCATGTTTGTCGGTGTAGCATCACTTCAAATAGTATCCGGTCATCCGCAGCTCACATACTATACGTGGCTCGTGCTCATCGCGCACACGCTCATATCAAGACCAAGCTTCCAAACGGCGAAGCTTGCGGTTAAGGCGGTATTTTTTGTGATACTTGTCACGGGTGTACAGGTGTTTCCGTTTTTGCGCGCCATGCTTGAGTCGACGCGCATCGGGCAGGATTTTGCCCAAGCCGGAGCGGGTTCCCTGCATCTGTTATCGCTCATACGATTGATAGTGCCCGGCCTCGTCGGTGATCTTTCCCGCGGTACCGCGTGGATACAGGCGGGAAGCATGCATGGATATGTAGGGTTACTCCCTATTTTTCTTATGCCTGTTGCATGGATCGGCAAACATGGAAAATTTTTTGTTGTGGTCGCTATCGCTTCATTATTTTTGGCTATGGGCAACTATACGCCCGTATTCTGGATTGCATATCATGTGGTACCCGGAATAGCATTGTTCCGTGAGCCCGGGCAATTTTTATTTCTCTGGACGTTCGGTATTGCCGGAGCGGCGATGGTGGGGATGGAAACACTCATGAAGAAGTCTTGGCTCGGGCGGTATATCGTACTCATCGGGCTCGGACTCCTCCTCGGGGCGGGACTCATCCACGCGGGAGGAAGTCGCGATTGGAACGGAATACAGCAGTTCAGCGTTCTCCCAATCCGTCTGATAGCCAAAGTAATGAATCTTCCGCCGGAAGTACGCACCATGATCATAGACAGGATTTTATATAATGTTACGTTTGGAGGGGCCATGATTGTTGTCGTGGGATTGGTAACACGAATAGTGCGGGGCAGCGTGATGGCTCAAATTATCGTTCTGGGGGTCGTATTTGCAGACCTTTTTATCTATGGGCAGACGAATGTGACGACTATGGCAGAGGCGACGGTTAATGGTTGGCAGGACGCCGCGAGGGCGGCAATTGCATCATGGAACGCGTCCGATACCCAAAACTTCCGGTATTATACTGACCCCGCCATCTATCCGTATCCGTATAAAAAACCGTTTGGTCAATATAATGATTCGGGGGAAAGCGAGTGGCAGTTTACAATCCTCCGGCCAAATCTCGGCATGCTTTATAGTCTGCGCGCTGTTGATGGGTATGCGTCAATGGTTCCGCGTTCGTATCAAACTACGTTTGGTGTTTCTGCTTCTGCCCCGACCGGTGTGGTCATTTCTTCAGTGGTCGACCCCGCACTTGCGCGCGCGGGGGTGCGGTATATCATCACAAAGCCGAACAATATGTTACTTTCTGACAAAGTGCGCTATAGGACCATAGCAACGGATGGGGATATAGCGGTGTATGAAGATAAGGCAGCGAACCCGTTCACGTCTGCAAAAGGAACCGAATAATAAGGATGACGTTGACGATCGCCAGGGGGCCAATGATTGTCATGACTACCGATTGCCATGTGAGTCCAACCATCCCGAGTTTTTTATAGAGCGATGCCAATCCAAACGCAAGAACCGGCAATACCGATACGAACATCCGGCCGGAATAGGACGCGCCTTGCCACCACGTGCTCCAAGAGCCGACGACGATAACCGCGAGCAGGAACACCACGATAAACCAGATGCGCCGTATGTCTTTCCAGAAGAATAATCCGATAAAGGCCAAGAGAGTTACCGGTGTCCATAAAAAAAGCCCGTTCGTAGGAGAAAATAGTACGTTGAAAAAGTTCGGTGACCACCACGCGAATGATTCACCGCTAGAGAGATAGGGGCTCCTGAATGCTGTGCCGTAAAGCGCGTACCACGCCAGAAGTTGAGGGGAGAATGTCAAGATAGCTCCGACAATCATGATCATCACGTTTCTTAGCTTCGCAAGGCCAGGCCTTGCGAAGCTAGATTTTAGATAGATCGGTAGGACAAGAAGGCCGAGGATGGCATCTTGGGTGCGGACGAGAGCGCAAAAGCCCAGAGCGCAACCGGTCAAAAATGATGAAATATTTTTGGAATAGAGAAACGAAAGAAAAACGACTGCTGCAAAAAAGGAAATTGCGTGGCTATTGACCGGATCGACGGCGCCGTAAAAAAGAAGATTGGTCGCCCCGGCAATACTGAGTATGGATAATAGACTCATCGCCGGACTGAACGATTTGTTGAGTAACCGATAGAGAAGTATGAGTCCGGATATGGCCGCAAGGACGGAGATGGATCCGACGAGCAGTTGATAGAGGAATGTATACCCGGAACCTCCAATAACTGTTTGAGCCTGCGCGTACAACGGGAGCCAAAAAAGAGGAGTGCCGACGGGGTGTTTATTGCCCAATAGATTCGTGGAAGTAATCGGTGCGGTGACCCCGAAATGGGAATATTCATCGGTAAAGTTGATGTTGCGGTCAACGACGACGGAACGGACCCAGGAGAAATAAAATATGCCATCGCCGAACACGATTTTTTGTAGGATGAGTGCGTGGAAAAAAAAGAGTGCGAAATAGAGGATAGCAATACCCATGAGCCACCGATGAGTCTTCATGATGTGGTAAGATTATACTACTTCAATCTATGATTTCAGCAGTCGTACTCACCCATAACGATGAGACAACCCTTTCCCGATGTTTAGCGAGCATTTCGTGGTGTGATGAAGTAGTGGTTATTGACGATGACTCTACAGATGGGACAGTTGCGATAGTAAAAAAATTCGAGGCGAAGGTCTTCGTTCATCCGTTACACGACGACTTCGCGGCGCAGAGAAATTTTGGATTATCCAAAGCAAATGGTGATTGGGTTTTATTTGTGGATAGTGATGAAGTGGTGACGGAAGAACTCAGAGATGAAATACGACAAAGACTGGATCCCCGCCTTCGCGGGGATGACAATTCCTGCAGTGGATACTCTCTTGGGCGAACGGATTATTGGGGCGGGAGGTGGCTTACACACGGGGAGACAGGGAGTGTGAAGTTATTGCGGTTTGCGCGAAAAGCTGCAGGGAAGTGGTCCCAGCCCGTGCATGAAGAATGGAAGATTCCGGGTAAAACCGGTGAACTGTCAAATCCTCTCCTCCACTATCCTCATCAAAACGTCGCACAATTTCTTGAAGAAATTAACCGATACTCATCAGTCTACGCTCAATATCTTTTTAACCATGGTGTGATTGAACCGGAATGGCAGATCGTCGGAAAACCACTCGCCAAGTTTTTTGTCAATTACCTCTTGCGTTTAGGATTCCTTGATGGAACGGCCGGGATAGTCGTCGCTCTCATGATGAGCTTCCATTCGTTTCTCGTGCGGGGCAAACTTTGGCAACTCTACGATGTCAAGAAAAAAAATATCCTATGATGATATTTTTTGCTGTTCTTTTTTGGATAACCTTACTTCTGGGACAATTGGGAGCGATTCCTTTGGGAAGAGGAGTAATTTTATATGTTCAGGATATTGTCCTTTGCCTCATGATTATCACCGCGGTCGTACGCTATAAACTTTTTGTAAAGATCCGGGAGCTTCGGTTAATCCGTCCAATTGCATTATTTGCGGGATTAGGAGTACTATCGCTTGTCGTTAATGCAAATCATTATCCCATTGGGGTCATTGGAAAAGGGAGTTTGTATCTTCTTCGTTGGATGGTTTATGCAGGGATGTACGGAGTAGTCATCGCAAGTCCCTTGCCGAAAAAGTTTTGGATCTGGTGGTTGGGAAGCTTTGGTATTGCCTTGAGCGCCATCGGTCTCGTTCAGTTTTTTGTATACCCGGATCTTCGCAATCTCTGGTATCTCGGGTGGGATCCGCATTACTACCGCGTATTTGCGACCCTTCTGGATCCTAATTATGTGGGGATACTCTTGGTTTTGACGATTTTTGTGTGGATATATATCTGGGTGAACAACAAGAAATTGCGCATATGGTTTGTACCGCTTTTTATGATTGCGGGTGCGGCGCTTATCCTGACGTATTCGAGAAGCAGCTATTTGGCGCTCATCGGTGGTACTTCGGTTGTGATTGGTTTCCTCAAGCGATGGAAGATAGGACTGATTCTTATTCTCACTTTTTTAGTCGCTATCGTGTATAGCCCCAAGCCGGGAGGAGATACGCTCTCCCTGGACCGGTATGATTCAAGTGTGGCACGCATACAGAATTGGGGTCAAACCATAACGCGGATCAGGGAGCGGCCGGTGTTTGGATACGGATTTAACGTCGTGCCATTTTTAGATAAAGAAGCGGCATCCGCCCTCCCGGGCAGAAGTGGTGCGGGGATAGATAGTAGTATTCTTTTTGTTGCGGCAACGACGGGAATTGTCGGACTCGCCAGCTACTTTTGGCTCATGGGCAATCAGCTAGCACTTGCGCGATCCAAGGATTCAGCACTCACGATGATTCTGTATGCATCCATGACGGCCATTGCCGTCCATAGTTTATTTTTAAATAGTCTATTTTATCCGTGGGTGATGGTGTGGATGTGGGTGCTTTTGGGTACAATTGAAAAATCCGAAGCACGAAATTCGAAATAAATTTTATCGTTGGTAGGTCACTCTGCGGTCTTCGGTTGCTTGATTACCAGCGGGGTCGGTCACGACAACATGGAGTGTATTTTCTCCTTCGCCCAGCGTTTGTGTGTACGTAAATGAACCGTCGTTTCCGACCACGGCCAACCGGTCATTGATCGTCACACTGTTATCTGACGCAGTTTTACCTTTGACGGTGAGCGTATTGCTGTCTCCTACAATGCGCGCGCCGTCAGTGGGGCTCGTGATAGTAAGTTCAGGCTTTTTTCGTTGAATGCTCATGGTGAGCACGTTAGAGAGGTCGCTCACCCCATCTTTGTCGTTTTTGGCTTTTGCGCTGACGGTATGGTTTCCCTCAGCGAGTTTCTTCGTGTAGGTAAACGTTCCGTCGTTTTTGACCGGCAGGGTGGTCGCTTCCTCCTCATCAATATAGAGGACGATTGTCAGTCCCGTATCGCTTTTACCGGTGATTGTGAGCGTTGCGCTATTGGTCGCCTCCGGAAGAGGGTCCAAAGTGGGAGGCAAAATGAGTTCTTGGTTTTGCGATACTAGCTGGGGAGTATTTCCCCGGACGCGGTCGACCATGAGACTAAAGCCAACGAGGATTTTGAGGCCGAAGACAAAAAGGAATATGACGAGGGCGAACATGCCACCCAAGGCCCACATGAGGCGCTTGCGTTGTTGTCGTTCTTCGTGACGGATAAGACGAGAATAGACCATAGTGACGATAAAATTTCAGATTGAGCCGAAAGGGGGAATCGAACCCCCGACCCACGCTTTACGAAAGCGTTGCTCTGCCACTGAGCTACTTCGGCCTATGGAGCTCCCGCCAGGCGGGATTTCCAACGATCTTTCCTAACACGTGCGTGACGAGTTTATAATCAGTTATCGCGAGTTACTTTGCACTTCGGTCG
>CAYHFH010000016.1:0-14756 GCA_964355865.1 uncultured Gammaproteobacteria bacterium | reverse complement strand
TCCGGCCGCGCTACAACTGCTCTCGTTGATCACATCGTGATCTCCGCTTACGGGGGCACACAACGCCTGAAAGTCACGGAACTTGCGACTATCACGACCATGGACGCCAAGACCTTAGTGATCGCTCCGTTTGATCCGTCAATCACCGGCGAAATCGTCAAAGGAATTCAGGAAACCAATTCCGGATTGTCACCGGTCGTCGATGGCGACATTATCAGAATCTCGATTCCATCGCTCTCCGAAGAGCGCCGTCAGGAATATATCAAACTCGCGAGGGTCAAAGTCGAGGGCGGCCGGATCATGATCCGCCAGATCCGCCAGGACGCCATGAAGGATTGTAAAAAATATAAAGCGGATAACACCATTTCCGAGGATGAAGAGTCGCATGGGGAAAAACTCATTCAACGCGAAACCGATGCAATGATCGCGGACCTTGATGGCCTCTTAGAACGGAAGGAAACCGAATTGATGCAAGTATAATATATGCTACTCACTGCCCTTATTTTTTTCCTCATTTTAAGTATTCTCGTTCTCATCCATGAGTTTGGTCACTATGCAGTCGCGCGTATCATTGGCGTCCATGTCGAAGAATTTGGATTAGGACTCCCACCCCGGATATTCGGCCGCACCATTGGCAAGACGCTTTACTCCCTCAACTGGCTGCCCATCGGAGGCTTCGTCAAGCTTGCGGGGGAAGATGAGATTGACTCTCCTAAGTCCAAAGTCCTAAGTCCTAAGTCTCATAAATTTTTCTGGGCACGCAGCAAAAAGGAGCGTGCCGCGATCCTCGTCGCCGGAGTCACCATGAATCTTCTGCTTGCTGTGGGCATTACGGGATTTTTACTCACGCAGGGAGTCCTTGAGCCGAGCGGACGCGTAAAAATTGAAAAGGTTCAACCGGGCAGTCCCGCAGAAACCGTCGGCCTCAAAGAAAATGATATCGTAAAGAATATTTCTTGGACTGTCATCCCCGCGCCATCTTCCGTCATCCCCGCGAACGCGGGGATCCAGCGTATAGAAGTCACAACTCCAAAAATCCTTATTGATACAACCCGCGCACATGTCGAGGAAAAAGTGACCATCACGATTCTTCGGGATAACAAAGAACAACACATCACCGTAACCCCAAGGAAGAATCCTCCTCCCGGCCAGGGACCACTTGGCGTTGCCATCACCGATCTCGAGCTGAAAACATATGCGTGGTACGAGATCCCCACTGAAGCCATCCGCATTAATCTCTCCCGAGCCCGCGAAATGTTTACCGGAGTGGGAAGCACGCTCTGGAGACTGGTGACGCTCAAAGCCCCCGCGGCTGATGTCGCAGGACCCATTGGTATTGCGAGGGTCACCGGGGAGGCCGTCAAATTTGGCTGGAAAGCGGTCCTCGAGTTTATGAGCATACTTTCTCTCAATTTAGCGGTCTTAAATATTCTCCCCATTCCGGCTCTGGACGGCGGACGGCTCGCGTTTGTATTTTTAGAAAAGCTCATTGGAAAGAAACTCCGTCCGGCATGGGAACGCTCTGCCCATCAGGTGGGCATGATCATCCTCATGGGGCTCATCATCCTCGTCTCGATAAACGACATCCTCAAACTTGCGAAGGGTCTATAAGAACGATAGTTCTCCCCGCGTTAAAGGCCACTCCCTTGGCTGTTTATCCTGAGCGAAGTCGAAGGACAAGGGGTGGCCTTGGGAAATTTTCTATTGACATAGCTGGTGTTACGCGTTACGCTCATTCATACAATGCGCGCAGTCTTTGACAAAATCCTCTGGGGCACCCTCATCCTCTTTTTTGGCCCAACCGTCATGATCGTCGCATCCTGGAGCACATTACCGGGTGATAATCTCTATGGCGTCAAACTTGGGATGGAACGCGCTATGGCTATAATTGCAAGTCCATCCTTTGCCTCTTCCGGAGCGCTCCAAATCAAATACACCGAGAGGCGTTACGCGGAGACCAAACAGCTTCTCGCGTCCCGGCAGTCTATTGAAGGACTTCCTTATCTGCAGCAGCAAATCGCCGATACGAAAAAGATGATCGACAATGCACCGGATAAAGCAGCGCAAGTGGCCCTCGCCAGACAATATATAAACACGCTCTCGAGCGTATCAACGGATCTTGAAGTACAAAAACAGGCCGTGACGACGGCTTCTCCCCAAAATCCCCAAACACCCCAAATTCCCCAAACGCCCCCAACAAATCCACCTACCGCAACCCCATCTCCTAAGCCAACTAATACTCCAACTCAAACACCAACTCCGACTCCGGCTCGATCAAATGGCGTTGCAGCTGCCATCTCTCGTTCGACGCCAACCAACACTCCAACCCCTACCTCCACTCCTACTGAAACACCAACCAATACACCAATTCCCACCCAGAAAAGTCAGTTCGCCACGGCCGCCCCTATTTCCACCGGCCAAGCCGTCGCGGCCCTGCAAATCAATGAGGCTCAACAGGATGTCAGCCGTACAATCGCCGACCTGCAGGCCATTGTTGAAAAAGACGATAAAGAACAGGGGGATAAGCGCGAAAAACAAAAAAAGGAAGAAAAAGATAAGAAAGATGAAAAAGACCGCAAGGAGTCAAAAGACCTTGAGGAAAAATCCAAATAATCCAAATCCCCCCAAACACCCCAATTACCCTAATCTCCCTAATCCTCCTCCGTCCTCCTACTTCCCACTACATCATCTTAAATTCCCCATTCTTGACCCCAGTCATCGCTCTATGGTATAAACAAACCTACAATTTAGAAAAAGCGTCCCACGTTTGGTTTCCGGCCAAACGAATCGCAAGCCCCTCGCAAAGTCATTCGCCATAGTGAATGAAAAGCGGGGACGGAGACAAAACCGTAGAAAGAACCTAATTAAGAAGTCAGTAAGGTGGTACCACGATCCGACTCGTCCTTACCCAATGTGGGTATGTGGCGGGTTTTTTTGTGGTATGATTTATCTATGAAATATTCACAACTTATCGGAAAAACATCACGGCAAAAGTTGCCCGGGAGCGAAGTAGTTAGCCATCAGCTCCTATTACGGGCTGGCTTTATCACGCCGGTTGCTGCCGGCATCTATTCCTTCCTGCCTCTGGGATTTCGGGTGCTTGAAAAAATCGATCACATTATCAAAGATGAATTTACGAAGCGGGGAATTCAACACGTCCTTATGCCGTTCGTGCATCCCGCGACCCTCTGGCAGGAAACTGGTCGATTTACCAAATGGAAAAAAGTACTTGCAGTATTTGATGCCAATCATGGAGGCAAATATTTGCTTGCACCCACCCACGAAGAAACGGTCACCGATATGGCCCGCAAGTTCATCGTGAGCTACAAAGATTTGCCAGCCATCGTCAACCAGAACCAATGGAAGTACCGCGACGAGGTGCGCGTCGTCGGAGGGTTACTGCGTACCCGGGAGTTTCTCATGCAGGACGCCTACAGCTTTGATCGCGATGAGGAAGGCTTGATCAAAAGTTTTACGCTGGTAAGCGATGCCTATCATGCGATTTTTGAACGAATGGGCTTGCCGGTCACCGTGGTGAAAGCCGATAGTGGGGCAATCGGTGGCACCGGATCAGAAGAGTTTATGGTGCAGTCCCAGGCAGGAGAAGACAAAATTTTTGTTTGTGATGCCTGTGATTATAAAGCAAATGTCGAAAAGGCAGAATCTCTTTTTCCTGAATTTTCTCAAACAGAAAAACCTTTGCCCATGCAGGAAGTAGAAGGGAAGGGAATTATTGGCGTGGAGGCGCTTGCCAAATTCCTCAACATTCCTGTTGAAAAGACAACTAAAACGCTTCTCTACCAGGCAGACGACCGAGTCGTTGCCGTTTGCGTCCGGGGAGAATATTCCGTGAGCGAAGTGAAACTTGCCAATCATTTGGGATGTCTCAATCTCGGGCTCGCAACAGCCGCCACCGTTAAAAGGGTGACGTGTGCTGATGTTGGCTACGCCGGACCCGTCGGACTTCCCGATTCGGTAGAGGTCATCTGGGATCATTCGACGAAGGGACGGGTGAATTTTGAATGTGGAGGCAACAAAACGCATTACCACAATATCAATGTTAACTTTGGTGCCAACGTCCCACAACCCGAAGCATTTATTGACATCCGCGAGGTGAAAGCAGACGAACTGTGTGTCAAATGTATAAAAGGAACATTACAGGAGAAGCGTGGTATCGAGCTCGGTCACGTTTTTAAGCTAGGGACTATCTATTCCCAAGCCATGGGGGCAACATTCACCGATCAAGACGGCACAAAGAAACCCATTGTCATGGGATGCTACGGTATTGGCATGTCCCGCTCTATTGCTGCTATTGTGGAAAGCTTCCATGACGATAAGGGAATCTTGTGGCCCGAAGCTATCGCTCCTTACCGCGTCCACCTCATATCGCTGCCCGGTGGGGAGGCGGAGGCAGAGCACGTATATAACGAACTTACCAAACAGGGGATCGACGTCCTTTGGGACGACCGCGATGTTTCAGCAGGCGTCAAATTTTCCGATAGCGATCTCATCGGCATTCCCACCCGCCTGGTAGTCTCGACCAAAACCGGAGACAAAGTGGAAGTAAAAAATCGATCTGAACAATCCTCGCAACTGTTCACATTAGAGGAAGTTATTCTTAGCCTCAAGGCCAGGCCTTGAGGCTAGACGTTGATAGAGTTTGATGCCATGAGACAAACACTGCTCTTTATTTTGCTTGTAATTTCTCTTCTGTTTAACGCCTACTTTGTAAAAAAATCGACAACTGAAACAACTGTCAAGGAAGTATTGGATGGCGATACATTTATTCTGAATAACGGCGACCGCATTCGTCTCTTGAGTATCGATACACCGGAAAAAGGACGTTGTGGATCGACTGAGGCCACACAAGCGCTCACCACGCTTGTGGCGGGCAAACCGGTCGGGATTAAGGAAGAACGACGCGATCAGTTTGGTCGACGGATGGGATTAGTCTATGTAGGACGGATATTGGTTAATGAATCAATGTTGGCCTCCGGATGGGCGAAACCCACGTATGACAAAAATTCCCAAAAAGATATTCTCCAAGCTGCCTACCACAAAGCAAAGGCAGAGAAAGTAGGCATCCACAGCTCACAGTGTAAAAAGGTCGACCCGAAGCCACCAAGCCCCGATTGTACGATCAAAGGAAATATTGATAAAGGCACATGGGATCACCTTTATCATGTCCCGACGTGCCGCCATTACAACCAGATCATTCTGGATATGGATATGGGCGAGCAGTTCTTCTGTTCAGAAAGCGAGGCGCAAGCCGCCGGCTTCACTCTCGCTCCCGACTGCCTCCGCTAATCCTCAGCCTCAAGGCCCGGCCTTGAGGCTAAAGGTTGCCACTGCTAATTTCCGCCAACCGTTCAGAGGTCGATATTCCAAGGTATTCTTCTACGAAAGAGCGGTACGTGGTCTTTCCTCGCATCGGTGAATTGGAAAAATAGTTGCGAATGATCGTTGAATCACAAAGGGGATTCAACCGATTCTCTACGTATTCCCCATACGATGACCACGGGTATTTCTCTAATTTCACGCTCAAGGCCAGGCCTTGAGGCTGAGTGTCTAACAATTCGACAGGATTAATATGAATATAGCGAGATACATGGAGCAAATACTCATCAGTGTCTATAGGCTTCGCCTTAAATTTTCCTTGAAAAACTGCGCCTACTCTCTCATATTTTTTATTGAAATACATCGTATAGGCGGTATGAAGCCGATGAATAAATCGATCAATGGATTCGTCCCCATCCTGGCGGAGGATGAGGTGAATGTGATTAGGCATCAGACAATAGGCCAGGACGGTCACTTCGTGCTTTTCCAGATACTCACGAAGTCGTTTGAGGTACCTTTGGTAATCCTTAGCATCATAAAATATAGTCTGTTTATTATGGCCACGATTATAGACGTGATAGAAACCTCCAGCCATAAAAATCGCCGTTCGCGCTGACATTAACCCAATTATGCATCTATCAACTCCCAGGCACAAGGCCTGGCCTTGAGGCTAGATATTAGGACTCCCGGGTATGGTATACTTTATGTGTGAAAACGATTGTCACCCACATCGGGCCGGATTTGGATGCGATAGCATCCGTTTGGCTCATCAAAACCCAATTCCCGGATTGGGAAGAGGCGAGTGTAGCATTTGTCCCGGCCGGTACGACCCTTGAAAAAAAGCCGCCGGATGAAATTCCTGAAATCATCCATGTCGATACGGGATTCGGGAAATTTGATCATCATCAGTCCGATGCCGATACGTGCGCTGCGCAACTTGTATATCAAGAAGTTAAAAAAACAAAAGGAACGGACCCATCCCTAGAACGAATGACGACCGTGATCAATGATCTCGACCATTTCCGAGAAGTATTTTATCCCAATCCCACAGCAGATTTTTGGGAATTCTCTCTGGTCACCCAGATAGATGGATGGAGACTCCTCTATTCGGACAATCCTATCAAAATTGTCAGTCTCGGCATGGATGCACTCGACGGCATCTATAAATCATTCCAAAATAAAATCTGGGCGGAAAAAGAACTCACCGAAAAATCCGTTCACTTTCTCTCTCCCTGGGGAAAAGCTTTTGGTATCGAGACGACCAACGATGAAGTCGTTCATTTGGGACAAAAAATGGGGTACACCCTCGTCATCCGACGGGATCCCAAAAAAGGCTATGTCCGCATCAAGTCCCTTCCCAAAGATGACATCGACCTCACCGACGTTTATACTACGCTCAAAGAGAAGGATCCCGCGGCTACCTGGTTTCTCCACGCAAGCCGCCACATGATTCTCAATGGCAGCGCCAAAAATCCTGATATGAAACCAACAACCCTAACGCTTGATGAACTCATACAGGTAGTAACAACATCATGAAACAAGACATCATCACGATAGTTAATCCCGACGCGAAAAACCTGATCTTCGGCCAGTCGCACTTTATTAAAACGGTCGAAGATATCCACGAGGCATTAGTCAACGCTGTCCCGGGTATCAAATTCGGCCTCGCGTTTTGCGAAGCCTCCGGCCCCCGGCTTATCCGCACGAGCGGGACAGATGAAGCGATGGTCAAACTCGCAGCAATCAACGCCAAAGCCGTCGGTTGCGGACACACTTTTTTTATATTTCTTGATAACGCGTTCCCCATTAACGTTCTCAACGCCGTAAAAATGGTACCGGAAGTTGTCCGCATTTTTGCTGCAACCGCCAATCCTCTGGAAGTGATCGTCGCCCGGACAAAGCAGGGGGGAGGAGTCATGGGAGTCGTCGACGGTGGCGCACCCGAAGGTATTGAAAAACCCACAGATGTCGCGTATCGCAAAGATTTTCTCCGAAAAATTGGGTACAAACTGTAACGGAGATTCACCAAATTCATCGAAAATAATCCATCAGGATGATGTATAATACAGTCGTCCACACAAAGGGGGTGTTGTTTTATTTATGGTATTTGTCAAAGCACAACCGGGAGATACATCAGATTCACTCATCCGTAAATTTACCCGTAAAGTCCTGACTGAAGGGATCCTCCAGGATCTCAAAAAACGTGAGTTTTACCAAAAACCCGCGGAGGTCCGCAAAGAAAAAAGCCGCGAGCTTGCCCGCAGGCTTAAGCATCCGCGCCGGACGCACTAAATTACTCGTAACAGATAACACAACCGTATGTTGCTCGATGAGATCAAGACGAGTATTACCACAGCCCTTAAAGCCGGGCAATCCCGACGTGTCGAAACCCTCCGGTTTCTTTTGTCCGCGGCCCGCTACAGCGCTATCGCAAAATATGGAGCAAAAGGCGAAGAGGGACTGACAGACGCGGACGTCCTGGATGTCATCAAAAAGCAGGCCAAAACACATAAAGAATCAATTGAAGCATTTACCAAAGCCGGACGCACAGAATTAGCCGCCAAAGAATCCGAAGAACTGTCGATCCTCGAAAGCTATCTTCCCAAACAACTGACCGATGATGAGCTACGCAAACTTCTTGAGCCGGTGGCCGCATCCGGAGAAGCAAACTTTGGTCTCCTTATGGGGCGTGCCATGGCCGCCGTCAGTGGTCAGGCCGATGGGGGTCGGGTTTCGTCAATATTGAAACAGATGATTACACCGTCATGATCACCATTCTTTTTCAGACCGAAACCCATTACCCGGTTAATCGTAAAAAAATCAGAGAGGCGATCACGGCAGTATTAGAAAAAAAGATCACCCATGCCGTCGAAGTCAGTGTCGCAATTGTCGGCGACCGCAGGATGAAGGAACTCAACCAGTCGTACCGCGCCATTGATGCCACGACGGACGTCCTATCGTTTCCCCTCAATGATCCCACGTATACCAAAGGTCAGGGCTTCGTCGACGCGCCGGATCATGTGCTGCGCCTCGGCGATATTATCATTTCATATCCCCAGGCAGTTGCGACAGCCACCGAAGAAAATAAACTTGTGGACGATGTTATCGTATTTCTTGCTCTGCACGGACTTGATCACCTCCTCGGAATCCACCATGAAGAATAATTATCCAATAGTCAAATCGTAAGCTTGCTATTTATTGGATAATTGGATAATTTGATTATTAGATGATTGGATAATTTCTATGTCTTTCTACCGAATCTATCGCCCGAAGGTATTGGATGAAATAGATAACGCCACCGTACGGCGCACCATTGAGTTACTTCTGACAAAGCCCAAAACCGAACTGCCGCATGCGTATCTTCTCGTCGGCCCCAGAGGCACCGGCAAAACGACCACCGCGCGCGTCATTGCCAAACTTTTTAATTGTGAAAAACCGGCCAAATCCGGAGCTCCGTGTGGCACGTGCGCTCAATGTAAAGCAATAGCCGAAGGCCGGCATCTGGATGTCATGGAGATTGATGCCGCGAGCAATACCGGAGTCGATAATATCCGGGACCTCCGGGACCGGATCGCGCTCGCCCCTGCTCAAGCGAAATGGAAAATCTATATCATCGACGAGGTGCATATGCTTTCGACCGGCGCGTTTAATGCGCTTCTCAAGACGCTTGAAGAACCCCCGGCTCACGCCATCTTTATCCTCGCCACGACCGATCCGCAAAAAATTCCGGCGACGGTCGTTTCCCGTTGTCAGGTGGTCCCATTTGGTAAAGCCCTCGCTCCTGATCTCACTCACGCGCTCGAAAGGATCGTCGCACAGGAAAACATGAAGATAGACGCTGATGCGCTTTCCCTCATCGTGAGTTCCGCAGACGGCTCATTCCGTGACGCCGTCAAAGCCTTAGAACAAATCAGTTTTCAGAAGGGCAATATCACGATAGAGATAGTCAGAACCATCCTTGGCATCTCAGAACATACTGCGCGCGATACATTTCTTACTCATGTGTTAGATCACAATACCAACACAGCTCTCACGGACATACAAAACGGAATCAAACAAGGGATAGATATCAAATCATTTCTCATCGATTGCCTCCGCGAACTTGAACGCCGTCTTGTGGCCCAAGTTACTACCAAAAATACTACCGGTACGATCCAACTCCGGAAACTTATCGAAATACTTTCTGACGCATATGCCCAACTTCGTACGAGTCCGATCCCGGAACTTCCACTTGAGCTTGCCGTCGTCGAGTATTGTGAATATAAAGGTGAAGCAGCAGAAGTGCCCGCCCCGGCAGCAACACCCACGCCAATCATCGTGCAATCCAGATCTCCGGTCAATCCACTATCTCAATCCGTCCAACCCAATCCTTCCCCGGTCATTCCCGCTCACTCTTCTGTCATCCCCGCTTCCCCCGTTGTCATTCCCGCGCAGGCGGGAATCCAGGCCAATGAATCATCAGACAACAATACATCCTCAGGCCTCATTACTCTCGAAAAACTCTCCGAACACTGGAAAGACGTCATCGATGAACTCAAACCATTGAATCATTCGGTCGCCGGTGTCATGCGTTCCACTAGACCCAAGGCGGTTGAAGGTGGTATAGTCACCATAGAGGCGTTTTATAAATTTCATCAGGAGAAGCTTTCCGAAGTCAAAACGCGCGAAGTGATTGCAGGGGTACTGAAAAAATTATTCGGAGAAAAAATGAAAGTAGACGTCGTATTGGGAAAAAAGTAAGAAGCCAGGTAGTAGAATTTCGACACGCGGTATTTTCTTTGCCGCCCAACAAAAACTACCTGAATTATAAACGTATTCTGATTTAAGAAAGGAGGCTGGAATTTTGACCGCGTAAGGCAAAGGTCGAAATTTCACTACCTGGTATGATGAATCCATTTAAGGCTCTCGGAGACATGAACGCGATGCGCAAACAAGCCATGGCCATCCAACAGGCATTGGAGGGCGAAGAATTTGAAGTGACCCAAGGAAATATTCGCGTCGTCATCACCGGCAACCAAAATGTGAAAGTGGTGGAAGTCGATGGTATGCCGAATGAGGATTTCAAACGCGCGATGAACGACGCCATCAAACGGAGCCAACAAGCTGCAGCGGGCAAATTAGCAGAGTTATCTAAAAATTTTCAACAGTAAGCACCAAATTCCAATATTCAAGCATCAAACAATTTCTAAGCATCAAACGCAAGCAAATAAGAATAAATTAAATTTGTATATTGGTGCTTGCCTTCATTTGTTTGGTACTTGGTGCTTGGGATTTGGAATTTTTGCATGAACGTTATCATTACTGGTTCTCTGGGCTATGACTATATTATGGATTTTCCGGGTCGGTTTGCCGACCGGATCATGCCGGATAACATCCATAAGCTTTCCTTAAGCTTTCTCGTTGATAAACTTTCCAAACAATTCGGAGGAGTAGCCGGAAATATCGCGTATACCCTCAAACTTCTTGAGATTGATCCGACGATCGTCGCCTGCGCAGGCAACGACTTCTCCTCGTACAAAAAACATTTAATCGAGCATCACATTTCCACGATTGGCATTCGGGAATTTGATGACGTCCCCTGCAGCTTATACTCGGTTGTCACCGACCAGGACGATAACCAGATCGGTTCCTATTTCATCGGCGCCATGAAGTACGCCAAAAAGTTAAGCGTGTTGTCATCCCCGCGAAGGCGGGGATCCAACTTTGTCGTCATCTCTCCCACGGACCCCACCGCCATGGTTAAATACGTCCAAGAATGCCGATCCCTCAGTCTTCCGTATCTTTACGACCCGGCATTTCAAATCGCCACATTTACGCCCGAAGAACTCAAAGAGGGGATTACGGGTGCTGCTTTATTTATCGGCAACGACTATGAGATTTCGCTGGTGGAAAACCGACTTGGCATGACGCATGAAGAACTTCTCACCATGACCCCGGTCGTCATCACGACCCTGGGAGCTAAGGGATCCATCATCGAGACTCGCAAAGAAGCTATTCACATTAAACCCGCTAAGCCCAAAAACACAAGCGACCCCACAGGCGCCGGCGATGCCTACCGCGCCGGTTTCCTCGCCGGATACCTCCAAGTTCTAGGCACAAGGCCCGGCCTTGAGGCTACGCCGCCTCCCGCTACTCCAGGCACAAAGCTCCATCACTCAGGCACAAGGCCCGGCCTTGAGGCTGACGACCTCCTCGTTTGCGGCCAAATGGGATCGGTCGCCGCCGTATACACCGTCGAGACCTACGGCACCCAAACCCACACCTACACGAAAAAAGAATTTGCCAAACGCTACGAAGAAAACTTTAGCACTCGTCTAACGTTATGACATTACAGACTTTATAGACTTTATAGACTTTATAGACTTTATAGACATTCTACTCATTATGTCGCCCGGCCAAATCATCAAAACATTCAAAAGTAAAAAAGGAAATGCTGTTGTGTTCCGAAACACAAAAACTGATGATCTTGAAATGATGCTCTCATACATCAACATTCTTATCGCAGAAGATACATTCATTGGACTCTACGGTGAACCTCTGGGGCGTGACGAAGAAGAAAAAACACTAAGAGAGATTCTCGACGGCATAGAAAAACACGATAAAGTATTCATCGTCGTTGAGATCAATGGTGCATATATAGGAAACGCCGGAATTCACAGAGAAAAAACCAGAAGGAAACAGCACGTGGGTAATATCGGAATCTCCCTGATCGCGGAGTATCGCGATGAAGGTATCGGCGCTGAACTTTTGACATCCCTTATTAGTGAAGGTAAAAATCTTGATCTCAAACTACTTTATTTGACGTGTCTAGAAAACAACAACCGAGCGCTTCATCTCTATGAAAAGCTTGGATTTAAACGCTGTGGATACATTCCGAACGCGTGTTTTTGGAAAGACGGCTACGTCGGCGAAGTCACACTATATCTCTCACTTGTTAAATGAATAAAAACGAGATATACTCTAATATTGTATAGATTCGAAGGGACTCCTATAGCAGTTGCTTCTGGAGGAAATGTGAGCGGCGACAGTGCTATCAGCGTAGATACTTCTACGCAACCCATACAAGTAGGTTTCTTTGAAAATATTCCCACACCTGCGCCAAAAGTAATTACGCTGTACGATAGATTACAAGATACCGGGAATAGACTTAAACTAAAGATGGATAAATTTCTTGAAGAATTTAGATACCAACATGTTGAGTGCTAAGGTATATTATTAATATACTTAAAATGAGACCTGATCAATATAAAAGGGTACATCAAATCTTTTTAACTACAACATTAGACGCAGTTCCTGTGGGGCCGACTTGCGGTCTTTGTGGATCACCAACAGACAAAGCATTTATAGAACACCAACTAGGATTGTCTGACGAGATATTATTCCAAGCGGATAGCGCGGCAGGATATATATGCAAAACGGATGGAATGATCTACTTGAGTAAAGAGGCTGTGTTGGAAATGTTAAACAAGGCTCGGGAACAGCTTGATACATTTGACCCTTCTGCATTAGTGGCGCAGATAGATCGAAGCATACTCTTTGAACAAGCGGATTCCGTAAATTCATAAAATTTCATGGCTTTATTCCCCGAGTCTACGTAAACAAAGAAAATTACGTCGGCGAAGTCACGTTTTACCTGCCTCTCAAATAATTTAGCGCTTTGTAACAATATAAAATTCACAATTTCTGTAAATATTATAGGGTATAAACTTTACCAAATCTCGCTTGACACTCCATATTCGTTACTGTTATACATGAACCTACTCTGTCCAAAGAAAGGAATTCTATGAAAAATTCTCTCTCGCATGACGTTGCTGATCTCAAACTTGCCGCCGAAGGCAAAAAGAAAATCGAGTGGGCAGGGCAAAACAGCCCAGTCCTCAAGCTCATTACTCAAGAATTTGCCCAAACCAAGCCACTCAAGGGTTTGACGATCGCCGCCTGTCTCCACGTCACGAGCGAAACCGCGAACCTCATGTTGGCCTACGTCGCTGGGGGTGCGAAGGTCGTGCTATGCGCCAGTAATCCATTATCCACGCAGGATATGGTTGCCGCATCACTCGTCGTCGACTACGGCATTCCGGTATTTGCTATCCATGGGGAAGATAAAAAAACATATTACCAACATCTCAACAAAGTCCTTGATTTCCACCCCAATCTCACGACCGATGATGGGGCGGATCTCGTATCGTTGCTTCATACGGAGCGCACCAAGCAGCTCGGTGATCTCATCGGGAGTGCTGAGGAAACCACGACCGGCGTCATCCGGCTCAAAGCGATGGCCCATGATAAAGCACTTAAAATTCCGGTCCTTGCCATCAACGAAAGCGATACCAAACATCTGTTTGACAACCGCTATGGCACCGGCCAATCGACGGTCGACGGTATTATCCGTACGACCAACATTTTACTCGCCGGCAAACGTGTGGTCGTCTGTGGCTATGGCTGGTGCAGCCGTGGCATTGCCTCGCGCATGCGGGGAATGGGCGCAATCGTCACCGTGACGGAAGTCGATGCGGTCAAAGCCCTTGAGGCCGTCATGGACGGATTCACGGTTGATCAAATTAGCCGGGCAGTCCGTTATGGCGATCTATTTGTCAGTGCAACCGGCGATAAACAGGTGATCTCGCTTGCCCACATGAAACGCATGAAGGATGGGGCGATCCTTGCCAATTCCGGACACTTCAATGTGGAGTTTGATTATGATGGCCTCGTCAAACTTGCCAAATCACGCCGGATTTTGCGCAACAACCTTGAGGAACTCGTTCTTCCGACGGGCAAACGTCTGTACGCCCTCGGCGAGGGGAGACTCATCAATCTTGCTGGCGCCGAAGGGCATCCGGCCGAGGTTATGGACATGAGCTTTGCCAATCAAGCGCTCGGCGCAGCGTGGTTTGTGAAAAGGAAAGGGACACTCCAACCCAAAGTCTACGTGCTTCCTAAAGACGTAGATCAACGCGTTGCCCGGCTTAAACTGCGCGCCATGGGCATGCGTTTTGACCGTTTGACCAAGGTGCAACGGAAGTACCTGCATAGCTGGACAGAGGGGACATAATCCACGCTTGTCATTCCCGCGCACGCGGGAATCCAGAGTCTATTAACTGGATCCCCGATCGAGTCGGGGATGACAGTTTTATCAATGTCATTTCTATCAATCTTATTCACTGCCCTCAACCTTTCCTTCGCCCTTTTTATTTTCTTTCTGACAATCGCGTTTGTCACCGGTGCGCCGTTCGTGCGGTCCAATAAAAAGGCGGTCGATGCCATGATCCGGTTGGCAAAAATAAAAAAGGGGACGAAAGTCTACGACCTCGGATCCGGCGACGCGACCCTCCTCTTTCGCGCTGCAGCTCTTGGCGCCACAGCAGTTGGCCTGGAAATCAATCCGTTCCTTGTCCTCTGGACATGGATCAAAAAAATGC